>NZ_JBZVFJ010000079.1:0-18239 GCF_058402725.1 Fundidesulfovibrio sp.
GCCGGTGAAGCCCGCGAAGCAATTGCGGGGTCTGGGGGGATCATCCCCCCAGCGGGTGCAGGGCGGAGCCCTGCCGGGAGAGTGCAGAGAGGGCAGCGCCCTCTCTGCCCGCCGGAGGCCTCTCCCGCGCCCCGCGCGTCGCGGCAGTGCCGGGGGGGCGTGGCGGGACAACTTCAACCTGAAGGATACTTCATGGCACGCTACATCCTTGGCCGCCTGGCGATGCTGCCGGTGATCCTGCTGGCGGTGTCGCTGGTGGTGTTTTTGATCCTGCGGATGGCGCCCGGCGATCCTGCGCAGTCTTGGCTGCGGATATCGCAGATTCCGCCCACGGCGGAGAATCTGGTCATGGCGCGGGAGTTGTTGGGGTTGGACCGGCCGTTGCCGGTGCAGTACGTCCTGTGGCTGGAGAAGGCCGCGCGTCTTGATTTCGGCCGTTCGTACGTGACGGGCCGCCCCGTGATGGACGAGATCCTGTATTATCTGCCCGCCACGCTGGAACTGGCGGGGGCGTCGCTGTTGATCACCATGGGGTTGTCCGTGCCGCTGGGCGTGCTGGCTGCGCTCAGAAAGGACAGGTGGCCGGACCATCTGACGCGGGCCATGGCCTTCGCTGGGGTGTCCATCCCCAACTTCTGGTTCGGGTTCCTGCTGGTGTGGCTCTTTTCGATGGAGCTGGGCTGGCTGCCGCCGCTGGGCCGCGGGGGATTGGAACGGCTGGTGATGCCCGCGTTCGCTCTGGCGCTCATGTCGCTGGCGGTGAACACGCGGCTCATCCGGGCGAGCATGCTGGAAACCATGCACCAACGGTATGTATTGTATGCGCGCGCGCGGGGCGTGGGCGAGGGCGCGGTGGTGTGGCGCCACATGTTCGTGAACGCGCTCATTCCGATCCTGACGGCCACGGGGATGCATGTTGGAGAGCTTCTGGGGGGCGCTGTGGTGGTGGAGAGCGTCTTCTCCTGGCCCGGCGTGGGCCGTTTTGCGGTGGGGAGCATCTTCAACAGGGATTTCCCTGTGCTCCAGTGCTTCATGCTGGTGATGACCACCATCTTCGTGGTGTGCAACCTGGCGGTGGACGTGGCCTACGCCGTCGCGGACCCGAGGATGCGCCTGGGCGGCGCGGGAGGCAGGCCGTGAGGCGCATGCTGCGGGAGCACAGGCTGGTCGGCCCGGCCCTGGCCATGGTGGCGCTGCTGGCGTGCATGGCGCTCTTCGCGCCCTGGATGGCCACGCAGGACCCGGACCTCACGGACATCGCGCGCAAGCTGGAACCGCCGAGTTGGGAGGAGCCCCTGGGCACGGACCATCTGGGCCGCTCCATCTGGTCGCGGCTGGTGTACGGCACGCGGGCCTCCATGGGGTCGGTGGCGGTGATCGCGGGGAGCATCCTGGTGCTGGCCTTCGCGGTGGGCGGCCTGTCGGGCTATGCGGGGGGCTGGGTGGACGGGGCGATCATGCGCGTGTGCGACGTGGTGCTCACGTTTCCCACGTTCATCATGGCCCTGTTCCTCATAGGCGTCCTGGGAACGGGGCTGACCAACGTGATCATCGCCATCGTGTTCACGCACTGGGCCTGGTACGCGCGGATGGTGCGCGGCATGGTGCTGCAACTGCGTCACCGGGAGCACGTGCTGGCCGCGCGCGTGGCGGGCACGTCGGGGTTGATGCTTGCGGCGCGCCACATCCTGCCGCCGGTGCTGGCGCAGATGGCGGTGCTGGCCACCCTGGACATCGGGCACATGATGCTCCACGTGTCGGGGCTTTCGTTTTTGGGGCTTGGGGTGCAGCCCCCCACGCCCGAATGGGGGGTGATGATCGGGGACGCGCGCCAGTACATCCGCACCGCGCCGCAGCTGATCCTGTTTCCGGGGCTGATGATCTTTCTCTCGGTGATGGCCTTCAACGTGCTGGGCGACGCCCTGCGCGACCACCTGGACCCCAACCTTGCCGGGGAGCACGACCATGGACATTGAGCGCCTTCTGGAGATCGAGGAACTGCGCGTGGAGACCACGGGGGCCGCGCCCCGGGAGTTGGTGCGCGGCGTGAGCCTCCACGTGGCCCCGGGCGAGGTGCTGGGTCTGGTGGGCGCGTCGGGTTCGGGCAAGTCCCTGACGTGCCTGTCGGTGATGGATCTGCTGCCTCCGGGGGTGCGCCGGTCCGGGGGCCGCGTGCGCGTGGCCGGGCGCGAGACGGTGCGCCGGGGCCGTGACGCGGCCGTGGTGCTCCAGAACCCGTCGAGCTGCTTCGACCCGGTGATGACCGTGCGCGGCCACTTCAAGGAGACCCTGAGGGCGCTGGGAACCGGCTGGGCGCGGGGCGCGGATCTGGCCGGGCAGGCCCTGTCCGAGGCGGGCTTCGAGTCGCCCGGGGCGCTCCTGGGGCTCTATCCCTTCCAGATGAGCGGGGGCATGCTCCAGCGGGTGGCCGTGGCCCTGGCCATGCTGGGCGGGCCGCGCCTGCTCCTGGCCGACGAGCCCACCACGGACCTGGACATGCCCGCCCAGGCGAAGGTGCTGGACCTGATCGACCGGCTGCGCCGCGCACGCGGTCTGGGGGTGCTCCTGGTGACGCACGACCTCTCCGTGGTGGCGCGCCTGGCCGACCGCGTGGCCGTGATGCAGGACGGGCGCATCGTGGAGACCGGTCCGGTGTCCCGGGTGTTCGAGGCCCCGTCGCACCCCTACGCGCGCACGCTGCTGGCTGCGCACCTGGAACTGCACGAGGCCTTCGAGGCCCGGTCCGGAGCCGAGGCCGGGACGGGCGAGCGGGCCGGGGAGGCGGCATGAGCCTCCTGCGACTGGAAAAGGTGCGCAAAGCCTACCGGCGCGGCGGGCTCTTCGGCGGAGGGGAGGTCCACGAGGTGCTGCGCGGAGTGGACCTGGAGCTGCACCCGGGCGAATGCCTGGGGCTGGTGGGGCGCAGCGGCTGCGGCAAGTCCACGCTGGGCCGCGTGGTGCTGGGGCTGGAGCGCCCCGACGCCGGGAGCGTGCGCTTCCGGGGGCGGGAGATCGCCTCGTTGAAGGGTAAGGACTGGAGGGCGTTCCGGCGGCGGGTGCAGGTTGTTTTCCAGAATTTCGTGGGCGCGGTGAATCCGCGCATGACGGCCGGAGAGATCGTGGCCGAGCCGCTGCGCAACTTCGAGGGGCTCGCGGGGGCGGCCCTGGAGCGCCGCGTGGCGGGGCTCCTGGAGATGGTGGGGCTTTCGGCTGGCGATGCGCGCAAGCTGCCCGGGCGGTTCAGCGGCGGCCAGCTCCAGCGGGTGTGCATCGCGCGGGCCGTGGCGCCCGAACCCGAGGTGCTGGTGCTGGACGAATCGGTGAGCTCACTGGACATGCAGGTGCAGGGCCAGATCCTCGATCTTCTGGAGCGGCTGGGGCGCGAGCGGGGCCTGGCGTGCCTGTTCATCTCCCACGATCTGCGGGTGGTCTCGCGGCTGTGCACGCGGCTGGCCGTGATGCGCGAAGGCTTGCTGGAGCACGGCGCCGGGGCGGAGCGTGGCGAGGCCTACACGGAACTGGCCCGGGCGGTGCTGCCCGCGCGCCCTTCCTGATCCGAGCGTCTGACAATCTTGCCAATCCGGGGCCATGCGGGGTACAGGGGCCGTTCCTATCCCCCCAAGGAGCGTTCACCCCGCATGGCCCATCTGGTGTTCGAGGACGTCAGCGTCAGTTTCGGCGGTCTCCAGGCCCTCTCCGAGGTCAGTTTCGAGCTGCGCGAGGGCGAGATCCTGGGGCTCATCGGCCCCAACGGCGCGGGCAAGACCACCGTTTTCAACGTGATCACCGGCGTCTACCGGGTGAGCGCCGGCCGCGCCGCCTACGACGGCCGCACCCTGGCCGGGGAGCCGCCGCATCGCATCCTGGCCATGGGCCTGGCCCGCACCTTCCAGAACATCCGCCTCTTCCAGAACATGACGGCCCTGGAAAACGTGATGATCGCCCGCCACGGCCGCACCGGCGCGGGCGTGCTGGGCGCGGTGCTGCGCCTGCCCTCGCAACAGGCCGAGGAGCGCGCCATCCGGGAGAAGTCCCGCTGGGCGCTCGACTTCATGGGCCTGGGCGACATGGAGTCCGAAGAAGCGCGCAACCTGCCCTACGGCCTGCAGCGCCGCCTGGAGATCGCCCGCGCCCTGGCCAGCGAGCCCCGCACCATCCTGCTGGACGAGCCTGCCGCCGGGCTCAACCCCACGGAGTCGGCGGCGCTCATGAAGGACATCGAGGCCATCCTGGGCCTGGGCGTCAACGTGCTCATGGTGGAGCACGACATGAAGGTGGTCATGGGGCTTTGCACGCGCATCGTGGTGCTGGAGCACGGCGAGAAGATCGCGGAGGGCGCTCCGGCGGACATCCGCAAGGACCCCCGGGTGGTGGAAGCCTACCTGGGCGTGGCCCATTAGACACCCGGCGAGCGCCAAGGTCGGCGCGACCCGTTCGGCATCAACCCATCAGGAGGACGACATGGCGAAACGTTTCACGTGGCTTCTGGCCCTGGCCTTCACCCTCTGCGCGGGCGCGGCCTGGGCGGCCCCGCTCAAGATCGGCGTGCTGGCCCCCATCTCCGGCTCGTCGGCCGCCGACGGCAACGACATCGTCAAGGGCGTGAAGACCGCCGTGGAGGTGTTCAAGGCCGAGGGAGGAGTCCCCGGCTTCGACGCCATCGAGGTGGAAGTGCAGGACAGCGCCTGCGACCCCCGCCAGGCCGTTGCCGGCGCCAACAAGCTGGCCAACTCCAAGGTGGCGGGCGTGATCGGGGCCTACTGCTCCTCGGCCACCATCCCCGCCTCCGACGTGCTCAACGAAGAAAAGATCACCATGATCACCCCGGCCTCCACCAACCCCAAGGTCACCCAGCGCGGCTACAAGTACATGTACCGCATGTGCGGCCTGGACATCCACCAGTCCGACGCGGCCGCCAAGTTCATGAAGGACCAGCTCAAGGCCAAGAGCGTCTTCATCGTGGACGACAAGACCACCTACTCCCAGCACCTGGCCGAGTACGTGGCCGAGGAAGCCAAGAAGCTGGGCATCACCGTGGCCGCCCATGAACACGTGAACGAAGGCGACATGGACTACTCCGCCATCCTCACCAAGGTGAAGGCCGCCAATCCCGACGTGTTCTACATGAGCCTGCAGAACAACTCCGCCGGCATCCGCATGATCAAGCAGTTCCGTCAGCTCGGCCTCAAGTGCGCCGTGCTCTCCCAGGATGCCGTGTACCATCCCAACTTCATCAAGGAAGCCCCCGAACAGGCCCAGGGCGTGTTCTTCACCTTCGGCTACGCCGACAAGAACTCCCCGGTCTACAAGAAGTTCCTGGACAAATACACCGCCATGCACGGCGAGCCCGGCGCGTACTCGGCCTACGCCTTCGACTCGGCCTACGCCCTGCTCACCGCCATCAAGGCCGCCAAGTCCACCAAGGCCGACGCCATCCGCGCGGAGCTCATGAAGCTCAACCTGCCCGGCGCGTCCAAGGTCATCAAGTTCCAGGACAACGGCGACTCCGGCTCCAACTACGTGGTCTTCAAGGTGGAAGGCGACAAGTTCAAGGAATTCTGGAACCCCGCCACCGGCAAGCTGTTCTAGCGCGGACGACGAACTACGCAACCCGGGGGATCGCCGCGCGCGCGGCGGTCCCCTTTTGCGTGGCGTGGACGGAAGCGCGGTCGTGGGAGAAGCCTCCGGCGGGCAAAGGGCTGCGCCCTCTGCACTCCCTGGTTGCTTCGCGACGGCGAGGGGACCGGCCCATCGAACGAATCAACCCTTCAACAGACGTCCGCCCCCGGGAACCCAAGCATGTTCAACCGCACCGTCCTCATCACCGTCGGCCTGCTCATCGCCTCCAACGTGTTCATGACCTTCGCCTGGTACGCGCACCTGAAGAACCTGCACGCGCGGCCCTGGTGGCTCGCCGCGCTCTTCTCCTGGGGCATCGCCCTCTTCGAATACCTGCTCCAGGTGCCCGCCAACCGCATCGGCTACACCACGCTCAGCCTGCCGCAGCTCAAGATCCTGCAGGAGGTGATCACCCTCTCGGTGTTCGCGCCCTTCTCCATCTGGTACATGAACCAGCCCCTCAAGCTCGACCACCTCTGGGCCGGGCTCTGCCTGGTGGGCGCGGTCTACTTCATCTTCCGGTCCTGAGGACGCTGCGAAAGAACGCCGCCCCGGAGGGCGGCGGGAAACGGCGGGACGCAGAAGCGCACTCCCCAGGGCGCGACGGGAGAGAGCCGCTTGAAGCGGCGGGATCGCAAGCGGCCCGCGCACCGGCGCCAAGGCATCGCTCAGGGAGCGGCAGTCTCCCCGGCCGGGCGTTCCCGGGCGGACGCGGCCTGGCCCGACAGGTGGCCCTGCCTGCCCTTGCGCCAGTGGATGCGCAGCTCGATGAGCAAATGTGCGGAGTCCTTCGAGTTCTCCTCGAAGCACCGGGTGGCCAGTTCCATGAGTTGCTGCCAGCTCCCCTCCACCACCGTGACCGTGGGGCCTGTCTGGTAGGGCAGGCCGCTCGCGCGCACCACCTCCACCATCCGGGCGATGTGCTGGCTGATGGCCTCGTTCCTGTCCAGGGGGATCATCCGGAAATCCATGACGCAGGGCATGTCGCACCTCCTGCCTGTTGGTCCGTCGAGACCCGACGCCGGTTACACCCGCCCGCACCCTACCCCGTCGCCCCGGCCAGCGCCAGCGCAGGCAGCTCCACCGACCGCCTTGCCCGATCTCCCGGCCGGTGCTATCATTGATAGCATCCGGCCCGGAGGACAACGAAATGGCCCAGCTCATCGTGAGAAACCTTGACGAAGACCTTGTTCGTCTGCTCAAACAGCGGGCCGCCGCGAAGGGCGTGAGCGTGGAGTCCGAGCACAGGCGCATCCTGGAGGAGGCCCTGCGCCCCGGAGCCGAAGACTTCTGGGACATGGCCCGCAGGCTCCAGGAATCCTCCAGGCCCCAGAAGACGGACAGCGCCGAACTCATCCGCCAGGAGCGCGACCGCAGAGCCGGATTCGTGACATGACCCATACCGTTGTCGTGGACGCCAGCGTGGCCGTGAAATGGCTGGTGCGCGAACCCGACAGCGACCGGGCCTTCGCCCTGCGCATGCTGCGCATGGTCGCACCGGCGCTGCTCGTGGCGGAATGCGGCAGCGCGCTGTGGCGCAAGGTCAAGGCGGGCGATCTGGACGCGGACGATGCGGCGCCAAGGCTCAGAGTGTTGCGCGGCGCCCCCGTGATTCTCCAGCCCGACCACGAACTGGCCCAGCAGGCCCTGCCTCTGGCGGTGGAACTCGAACACCCGATTTACGACTGCATGTACGTGGCCCTGGCGATCGAACTTGCCGCCCCGCTGATCACGGCGGACAAGAAGCTGGCCTCCCTGATCCGCAACAGGATGCCGGACCGGTGCCGGGTGATCGGCCTGCACGAGATAGAAACACAGCTTTACTGAGACACACACCGCACATGGACTTCTTTCTCCAGCAGCTCATCAACGCCGTGACCCTGGGGGGGTTCTACGCCCTCATCGCCCTGGGCTACACCATGGTCTACGGCATCATCCAGCTCATCAACTTCGCCCACGGCGAGTTCTTCGCCGCGGGCGGCTACATGGGCGTGATCCTCCTGGCCTGGATGGACTCCCAGGGCTACATGCGCACCCACCCCTGGCTGTGTCTCACCGTGGCCTTCCTCCTGGCCATGGCCTACTGCGCCGTGCTGGCCATGGGCGTGGAAAAGGTGGCCTACAAGCCCCTGCGGCGCGCCTCCAAGCTCTCGGTGCTCCTCTCGGCCCTGGGAATGTCCATTTTTCTGCAGAACGGGCTCATGCTCACCCAGGGCGTCTACGACAAGACCTACCCCGGCGTGTACGCCAAGGGCGCTCTCCAGGTGGGCGGGTTCAACCTCACCTACCTCCAGCTCATCGCCCTGGCGCTCACGGCCCTGCTCATGGTGGGGCTCAACCTCCTGGTGTTCCGCACGCGCCTGGGCAAGGCCATGCGCGCCACCGCCCAGGACCGCGTGATGGCCACCCTGGTGGGCATCAGCTCCGACCGCATCATCTCCGTCACCTTCGCCATCGGCGCGGCCCTGGCCGCCGCCTCGGGCATCCTGGTGGGGCTCTACTACGGCTCCGTGCGTTTCGACATGGGCTTCGTGCCCGGCATCAAGGCCTTCGCCGCCGCCGTGCTGGGCGGGGTGGGCTCCATCACCGGGGCCATGCTGGGCGGCCTGATCATCGGCGCCACGGAAATCTTCACCGCGGCCTACATCTCCGGCGAATACAAGGACGTGTTCGCCTTCGTGATCCTCATCGCGGTGCTCTACTTCCGGCCCACCGGCCTTCTGGGCGAGAACATCAATGACACCCGCGTCTAAGGGGCTTCCCGCCAAGCTGGCCTTCGGGGCCTTGTGGGTCTACCTGCTCGTGTGGCCCATGACCGGCATCGGCGCGCAGGGGCTCGACTTCGTCCCGGCGGCGAAGATCACCGGAGCGGCCCTGCTGGGCGTGCTGGCCTGCCTGGGTCTGTGGCGGCTCAACCGCGCCGGGGGCGACCAGCTGGGACGCCTGGGCCGGGGCGTCTCCGGGGCTGCGGCCCGCGTGCCCGTGAAGCTGGCCCTCTGGGGCGGCCTCGCGGCCCTGCTCGTCTTCCCGCTGCTCAGCTCGCGCTACGGACAGGACGTGGCCATCAACGTGCTGGTCTACGTGACCCTGGGCCTGGGACTCAACGTGGTGGTGGGCCTGGCCGGGCTCCTGGACCTGGGCTACATCGCCTTCTACGGCGTGGGGGCCTACACCTACGCCCTGCTCTCGGTGCACTACGAGCTTTCCTTCTGGCTTGCCCTGCCCCTGTGCGCCGTGCTGGCCGCCCTGGCCGGCTGCCTGATCGGCTACCCCACCCTGCGCATGCGCGGCGACTACCTGGCCATCGTCACCCTGGGCTTCGGGGAGATCCTGCGCCTGGTGCTCAACAACTGGATGAAGCTCACCGGCGGCCCCAACGGCATCCTTGGGGTCAAACCGGCTGCGGTCTGGCTGCCCGACCCCGAGGAGGGCTGGGAGCTCACGCGCATGCTGGTGAAGAGCCCGCAATCACAATATTACCTCATCCTGGCCATCGCGCTCTTCACGGTGCTGGCAGTGCGCCGCCTGGGCGATTCGCGCATCGGCCGCGCCTGGGAGGCCATCCGCGAGGACGAAACGGCCGCCTCCATCATGGGCGTGGACACCTTCCGCCTGAAGCTGCTGGCCTACGCCATGGGCGCGGTGTTCGGCGGCCTGGCCGGGGCCTTCTTCGCGGCCAAGATGCGCTTCGTGTCCCCGGGGTCGTTCACGTTCATCGAGTCGGCCATGGTGCTGGCCATGGTGGTGCTGGGCGGCATGGGCTCGGTGCCGGGCATCGTGCTGGGGGCGCTGGCGCTCATCGCGCTGCCGGAATTCTTCCGCGATTTCGAGAACTACCGCATGCTCGTCTTCGGAGCGGCCATGGCGCTCATGATGCTCTTCCGCCCCGCCGGGCTCATCCCGGCCAAGCGCCTGGGCAAGCGCTCCGAGGAGGACCACTAGATGGACGCCCCCATCCTGGAGCTGCGCGGCCTCTCGGCCGGCTGGGGCCGCGCCCCCGCTGTGAAGGAGCTGGACCTCGCCGTGGCCCAAGGCGAGATCGTGACCATCATCGGGGCCAACGGGGCGGGCAAGTCCACCACGCTCATGGCCATCTCGGGCATTCTCAAGCCCATGGCCGGGCAGGTGCTCTACCAGGGGCGCGACGCCTCTGCCGTGCCTCCCGAGGAACTGCCCGCCATGGGCCTGTGCCAGGTGCCCGAGGGGCGGCGCATCTTCCCCCGCCTCACCGTGGCCGAAAACCTGGAAATGGGGGCCTTCCGCCGCCGCGACCACGACGCCGTGCGCCACGACATGGAACGCGTGTTCGAACTCTTCCCGCGCCTCAAGGAGCGCGAGCGCCAGCAGGGCGGCACGCTCTCCGGCGGCGAGCAGCAGATGCTGGCCATCGGCCGCGCCCTCATGGGCAGGCCCAGGCTCCTTCTCCTGGACGAGCCCTCGCTGGGCCTGGCCCCGCTCATCGTGGAGCACATCTTCTCCATCATCCGCCGCGTCAACGAGACCGAGGGCATGACCGTGCTCCTCGTGGAGCAGAACGCCAACCTGGCCCTCAAGCTGGCCCACCGGGGCTACGTGATGGAGACAGGGCGCATCGTGCTCTCCGGCACCGGACGCGAACTCCTGGACAATCCCGACATCCGCCGGGCCTACCTGGGCGAATAGCCCGACCCCGAGGCCATCCCATGCCTATCGCGTCCGTCGCGGCCCCGCCGCATTGCCGCGCGTCCGGAGGCCGTCCGTGACCCGCGCCTCGGCGACCCTCGCCCTTGTGGTAACCGCCCTGCTCTGGAGCGTGGGCGGCGTGTTCATCAAGAGCGTGGAGTGGAACCCCCTGGCCATCGCGGGCACGCGCTCGGGCATCGCCGCGCTCTTCATGCTGGCCGTGCTGGGCAGGCCCCGCATCCGCCCGAGCTGGCCCCTGCTGGGCGCGGCCCTGTCCACCTCCCTCACCCTGCTGCTCTTCGTGTGCGCCACGCGCCTGACCACCGCCGCCAACGCCGTGGTGCTCCAGTACCTGGCCCCCCTCTGGGTGGCCATCCTGGCCCCGAAATTCCTGGGCGAGCCCACCCGGGGGCGCGACTGGCTCTGCCTGGCCCTGGCCCTGGCGGGCATGACCCTCTTCTTCTGGGGCGACATCTCCCCCGACGGGAAGCTCGGCATTATCCTGGCCCTGGCCTCCAGCCTGACCTTCGCGGGCATCCCCCTGTGCCTGCGCAAGCTGGGCGACCAGGGCGGACAGACCGAGGCCGTGCTCCTGGGCAACGCCCTGCTGGCCCTGGGCTGCCTGCCCTTCTGCTTCCAGGGCCCCTGGCCGGACATCAAGGGCGTGGGCGCGCTCCTGGTGCTGGGCGTGGTGCAGACCGGGCTGGCCTACTACCTCTACACCCGGGCCATCCGCCACGTGCGCGCCCTGCCCGCCATGATCATCCCGGTGATCGAGCCCATCCTCAACCCCGTGTGGGTGTTCCTCTTCCTGGGCGAGGCCCCCTCGTCCACGGCCCTGGCTGGCATGGCCGTGGTGCTGGGCGCGGCCACCGTGCAGGGGCTCCTGGCCGTGAAGGACAGGGGCCGGTGAGACTGACCACCGTCAAGCTCTTCGCCACGGCGGTGATCTGGGGCGGCACGTTCATCGCCGGGCGCATGCTCGGCCCCGAGATCGCCCCCCTCTCGGCCTCGTTTTTGCGCTTCGTGGCCGCCAACCTCTTCCTGGTCCCCCTGTGGCTGCTCACCGAGGGCAGGCCCAAGCGACCCGGCGGGGGCACCGCGCTCCTGGTGCTGGGCCTGGGGGCCACTGGCGTGTTCGGCTACAACGTCTTCTTCCTCTGGGGCCTCAAGAGCGTGCCTGCGGCGCGCGCGGCCATGATCGTGGCGGGCAACCCGGTGTTCATCGCCCTGCTCTCGCGCCTGTTCTTCAAGGAGCCCCTGGGCCGCGTGAAGGCCCTGGGCGTGTGCCTGTGCATCCTGGGGGCCTCGGTGGTCATCGGGCGGGGCAACCCGCTGGAGGTCTTCTCCGGGGCCGTCACCCTGGGCGACGCGGCCATCGTGGGGGCCATGCTCACCTGGGTGGCCTATTCGCTGCTGGGCAAGCGCGTCATGGGAAGGCTCTCGCCCCTGGCCGCCGTGACTCTCTCCTGCCTGGCGGGCATGTGCATGCTCCTGCCCCCGGCCCTGGCCGAGGGACTGGCCGAGCAGGCGGCCGGGCTCTCCTGGAAAGGCTGGGCGGCCATCGCCTACCTGGGCTTCTTCGGAACGGGGCTGGGCTTCCTCTGGTTCTACCAGGGCATCCAGCGCCTGGGGGCCTCGCGGGCGGCGGTGTTCATCAACTTCGTGCCCGTCTCCGCCGCCGTGCTGGGCGCTGCGCTGCTGGGCGAGCCCGTGGACGCCTCCATCATCGCGGGGGGCGCGCTGGTGCTCACCGGCGTGGCCCTGGCCAACCGGCCGCCCAAATCCTGACGGACTCCCGCCGGGTGACAAATCCAGGCCCAGGAGCTTGAGAGCCGCTTACGGGCGACAAGCCGACTTTCCCGGCTGCTTTCAGGCCTGACGGCCAATCCTACCGGACCGGTTCGCTAGCGATTCTCCTTCCCATGGGGGGGGCTACGGGGTACAAGCTCCCGCCATGTTCTCGGGATACCTGCTCGTGGCTTCGGCGGCCCTGCTCTGGGGCATGATCGGCCCCCTCTCCAAGTTGGCCATCCAGGAGGGCATGACGCCCCTGGAAGTCGCCTTCTGGCGCGCCTCCATGGCCTGGGTGCTCTATGCCGGGCACGCCCTGGCCCTGCGCCGCGTGCGCGTGGACATGAAGGACCTCCCCTGGGTGGGGCTCTTCGGCGTGGCCTGCATCTTCGGGCTCTTCGCCAGCTACGTGCTGGCCGTGCGCGCGGGCGGGGCGGCGCTGGCCTCGGTGCTGCTCTACACGGCCCCGGCGTGGGTGGCCCTGCTGGCCTGGAAGCTCCTCAAGGAGCGCATGACCGCCGTGAAGCTCACCGCCGTGGCCGCCACCCTGGCGGGCGTGGCGGGCGTGAGCCTGGGCCACGGCCTGGACGGCCCGGTGAACACCACGGCCATCGCCATGGGCCTGCTCTCGGGGCTCACCTACGCGCTCTACTACATCTTCGGGAAGCTCCTGCTGGGGCGCTACCCCACGCCCACCATCTTCCTCTACGCCCTGCCCGTGGGCGCGGCCTGCATGACGCCCTTTTTCAGCTTCGGCCCGCGCAGCCCCCAGGCCTGGATCTCCTGCGCCGTGCTGGCGGCCATGAGCACCTACGGGGCCTATTCGCTCTACTACGCGGGCCTGCGGCGCATCGAGGCCAGCCGCGCGGCCGTGATCGCCACGCTGGAGCCCGTGGTGGCGGCCCTGCTGGCCTTCTCGCTCTTCGACGAGCGCTTCACGCCCCTGGGCTACGCGGGCTCGGCGCTCATCCTGGCCGCCGTGCTCCTGACCATCCTCGGAGGCAGACGCCCATGTACCTGACCCACCCCGTCCCCCCCGGCCTGCGCATCCTGGACGACGCCCCCGTCCCGGCCCCGGACCCCGACCTCCTGGCCCGGACGGACGCCCTCTGGGAACAAGAACGCCTGAAGCGCCCCGGACTCTACGACGGGCGCATCTTCAGCCTGGCGGGGATGGAGGGCGGCGCGCTCCACGGCTTCGCCGCGCCCTACCGCTGGCATGTGGCCCGCTGCCGCGAGCCGGAACGCTTCGCGGCCCTGCCCGTGCGCTCCCTGGCCGTGATGGGGCTGGTGACGGCCTCGGGGCATCTCTTCTTCGGGCTGCGCAAGACCTCCCTGGCCATCGAGGGCGGGCTCTGGGAGACGGCCCCGGCGGGCACGCTGCACCTTGGGCTAAGGGAAGGCGACGGCTCGCTCTCCTGGCGCGGCCTCTTCCTGGAGGAGCTGCGCGAGGAGCTGGGCGTCTCGGCTCCGGCCGCTTCGCTGCGCCCCGTGGCCCTGGTGGAGGACACGCAGACGGGCATCTGGGAGCTGGGCGTGGCCGTGGACCTCCAGGCCGACCATCGCGACGTGCTGGGGGCCTGGGCCATGCTCGACGCCACCGAGCACTCGGAGCTGGCCGCCGTGCCCCTGGCCGACGTGCCCCGCTTCGTGCGGGAGCGCGGCCCCTCCCTGGTGGGGGCCTGCCCGCACCTGGTGCGCGCGGGAGGCTTCTCCGAAGCTCCCTGAGCCCCGCGCCGTCTCGGACGGTCCTTATTTTGCTACGGCGGGTTGCCGTCGCCGGTTCCTTGGGGTAGTGCAGCGCTGCCGCGCAACGCGCCCCCGAAGGAACCGCCATGGCAGCAAGCAACGCCTCCTATTTCGCCAGCGCCCTTTTGGGCAGACCCATCATCGACAAGCAGGGCCGGCCCCTGGGCGTGCTCCAAGACCTCTCCATGGAGCGCGGCGAGCGCCTGCCCTACATCGCCGGGCTCGTCGCGCGCAAAGGCCAGGAGATGACCTGCATCCCCTGGATCGCCGTGGACCTCTTCAACGCCTACGTCATCGCCGTTGACCTGGAACGCGCCCCGGCCGAGCCCTTCGATCCCGACGGCGAGGGCGTGATCCTCGTGCGCCGCGACATCATGGACAAGCAGATCGTGGACGTGGAGGGCGCGCGGCTGGTGCGCGTCAACGACCTCAAGGTGGAAGGCTGCCTGGACGCCCTGTGCGTAACGGCCGTGGACACGGGCGTGCGCGGCCTGGCCCGCAGGCTGGGCCAGGAGCGGCTCTGGGGCTTCGTCTCCGGGCTCTTCCGCAAGGATTTGCCCCACAAGGAGATCAGCTGGCAGTTCGTGCAGCCCCTGGACGACAAGGTCACCTCGCTCTCGCTCACGGTGAGCCGCGACAAGCTCGTGGACATGCACCCGGCGGACCTGGCCGAGATCATCTCCCAGCTGCCCCACGAGGACGCCGAGAAGATGCTCCTCTCCCTGGACGACGAGACCGCGGGCGAGGCCCTGGCCGAGATGGAGCCCGAGGAGGGCGGAAGGCTCCTCTCGCGCATGGAGAAGGAACGCGCCTCCGACATCCTGGAGGAGATGGCCCCGGACGAGGCCGCCGACGTGCTCACCGAGCTGCCCGACGACGAGGCCCAGGAACTCCTGGGGCTCATGGACGCCGAGGACGCCGAGAAGGTCCAGGAACTCCTGGAGCACGAGGAGGATACGGCGGGCGCGCTCATGGTCAACGAGTTCTTCGCCCTGCCTCCCTCCCTGACCGCCGAGGAGGCCCTGGGGCACATCCGCTCCAAGGCCCTGGAGACGGAGCTCATCTACTACGTCTACGTGCTTGGCGAGGACCAGCGCCCCCTGGGCGTTGCCAGCCTGCGCGAGATCCTGGGCGCGCCGCCCCAGGCGACCCTCGGGGAGATCATGAGCCAGTCCATCAAGGCCGTGCACACCGACTCCACCGCCGACGAGGCCCTGGAGATGGTGGAGAAGTACGGCTTGTGGGCCGTTCCCGTGCTGGGCGAGGACGGCTCCCTGGAGGGCGTGATCACCGCCGACGACATGCTCAGCCACTCGCTGCGCGACAGCAACCGCCGCAAGCGCTTCCGGGCCAAGCGCAGCTTCTAGTGCCGCGCCCTCACGATCCGTGCGGACGGATTGCCAAGACAAACAACCAAAACCATTGATTTTCATCTTGAAAAACAAGTCAAGTTTTTCAAGATCGCGCCCCGAGGAGAATTTCATGGCCGCCGTCCTGCGCAAGCTCTCGCGCCGCAACATCCTGCTCTTCCTGAGCATCCTCGGCCCCGGCATCATCACCGCCAACGTGGACAACGACGCCGGCGGCATCACCACCTATTCCCTGGCAGGGGCGCGCTACGGCTACGGCCTGCTCTGGATGATGCTGCCCACCATGGCCGCCCTGGTGGTGGTGCAGGAGATGTGCGCCCGCATGGGCGCGGTGACCGGCAAGGGCCTCTCGGACCTCATCCGCGAACGCTTCGGCGTGGGCGTCACCTTCTATGTGATGATCGCCCTCTACCTGACCAACCTGGGCAACACCGTCTCGGAATTCGCGGGCATCGCCGCAAGCCTGGAAATCTTCGGGGTGAGCCGCTTCGTCTCCGTGCCCCTCTCGGCGGCGGCCGTGTGGCTGCTCATCGTGAAGGGCTCCTACCGGATCGTGGAGAAGGTGTTCCTCTTCGCCTGCCTGATCTATCTGGCCTACCCCGTGGCCGCCATCCTGGCCAAGCCCGACTGGATGGAGGTGGCCCGCGCCGCCGTGGTCCCGGACATCCGCTGGGACGGCGGCTACGTGACCATGATGATCGCCATGGTGGGCACCACCATCGCCCCCTGGATGCAGTTCTACCAGCAGGCCACGGTGGTGGAGAAGGGCATCACCCGCGAGCAGTACGCCTTCGCCCGCCTGGACGTGATCGTGGGCTGCTTTCTGGCCATCGTGGTGGCCTTCTTCATCGTGGCCTCGTGCGCGGCGGCCATCCACCAGCAGGGCCTCACCGTGGAGACCGCCGCCGACGCAGCCCAGGCCCTGGCCCCGGCCGCCGGCCCCTACGCCACGCTGCTCTTCGCCGTGGGGCTCTTCAACGCCTCGCTCTTCGCGGCGTGCGTGCTGCCGCTTTCCACGGCCTACTACATCTGCGAGGGCATGGGCTGGGAGCTGGGCGTGGACAAGAGTTTCCGGGAGGCCCCCCAGTTCTTCGGGCTCTTCACCCTGTCCATCGTGCTCTCGGCCCTGGTGATCATGGTCCCGGACGCGCCGCTTTTGGCCATCATGTACCTCTCTCAGGTGGTCAACGGGGCCGTGCTCCCGGCCGTGCTGGCGCTCATGCTGCTCATCGTCAACGACCGGCGGATCATGGGCTCCTTCGTCAACGGTCCGGCGTTCAACGCGGTCTCCTGGTTCACGGTGGGGGTGGTCACGCTGCTCACGCTCATCCTCACGGCCGACGCCGTGTGGCCGGGCTTCATGGACCTCCTCCTGCCCAGGGGCTGACCCCCGCCGACGCGCCGCACGAATCGGCGCGAAGTTTGCATTTCGACTCCGACCATCCCGGGAGGACCACCATGCGCACGCAATACCTCATCGTCGGAGCCGGACCCACGGGGCTGGGCGCGGCCCGGCGTCTATCGGAACTGGGCATCCGCGACTTCCTGGTGCTCGAAGCCAAGGACCACCCCGGCGGCCTGGCCGCCAGCTACCGCGACGCCAAGGGCTTCACCTGGGACGTGGGCGGCCACGTGGTGTTCTCCCATTACGAATACTTCGACCGCATGCTCGAAGACGTGCTGGGCGCGGAGTACCTGGAGCACCGCCGCGAGGCCTGGGTGCGCATCGCCAAACGCTGGGTGCCCTACCCCTTCCAGAACAACATCCGCCACCTGCCCCCCGAAATGGCCTGGGACTGCGTGCGCGGCCTCCTGCCCCACGTGCGCCCGGCCCTGCAGAACGACCATCCCGCCCACTTCCGGGAATGGATCGAGCACGTCTTCGGCCCGGGGCTGGCCCGGCACTTCATGCTGCCCTACAATTTCAAGGTGTGGGCCACCCCGCCCGAGGCCATGGACTACCGCTGGATCGGCGAACGCGTGAGCGTGATCGACCTGGAAAGGACCCTGGAAAACCTCGTGCTGGCCAAGGACGACGTGAACTGGGGCCCCAACAGCAGCTTCCGCTTCCCCCTCACGGGCGGCACGGGCGAGATCTACCGCCGCGTGGCCGCGCGCCTGGGCGACCACATCCGCTACGGCCGCAACGTCACCCGCGTGGACGCGCGCGCAAAGACCGTCCACTGCGACACCGGCGAGGCCTACGCCTACGAGAAGCTCCTCACCACCGGCCCCCTGGACATCCTGGCCCGCGAGCGCCTGACGGACGCCCCCGACGCCGTGCGCGAGGCCGCCTCGGGCCTGGCGCACTCCGGCGGCTGGATCGGCGGCGTGGGCGTGGAAGGCCCCAAGACCGACTCCCACTGCTGGATGTACTTCCCCGAGTCCGACAATCCTTTCTACCGCGTCACCAACTTCCACCACTACTCGCCCAACAACACCCCGGACCCCGACGGCATGACGGTGCGACACCGCGCCTACATGACCGAGGTGAGCTTCTCCGAACACAAGCCCGAACCCGCCTCCCACCTGGACAGCGTGGTGGACGGTCTTGTAAACGTCTCGCTCATGGCCGAATCGGAACGCGACGCCGTCGTCTCCACCTGGGAGATGCGCCTCGACTACTCCTACCCCGTGCCCACCCTGGGCCGCGACGCCGCCCTGCGCGCCGTCCAGCCCTGGCTGGAAGCCCAAGGCATCTTCTCGCGCGGGCGCTTCGGGGGCTGGAAGTACGAGGTGAGCAACATGGACCACTCCGTCATGCAGGGCGTGGAGTGGGCCGAACGCATGGCGCTCGGAAAGCCGGAAACCACCTACGCCCTCTGAGGACTCCCGTGAGCTTCGAACCCTTCGCCCCCGCCGTCTTCCAGAACCGGCGGGAAAAACTGCGCGCGCGCATGCGCCAGGCCGGACACAAGGCCCTGCTCGTCTCCCACGCCGCCAACCGCTTCTACCTGAGCGGCTTCGAGCTGTCGGACTCCCAGTGCAACGAGTCCTCGGGCATGCTCCTCATCCGCCTGGACGGACCCGACAAGCTCCTCACGG
>NZ_JBZVFJ010000080.1:0-18210 GCF_058402725.1 Fundidesulfovibrio sp.
AACTCATGCTCATGCCATAAGCGCCAGCGGAGAGGATCGCCAACGTATCGCCCTGCTGCAGCGCGAGGGTGCGATCATGGCCGAGAAAATCGCCGCTTTCGCACACCGGGCCGACGATTTCGTAGACCTGTGCGTCTCCGGCACGGACACGCACAGCCTGGATGTCGTGGTAAGCGTCGTACAGGGCCGGACGCATCAGGTCATTCATGGCAGCATCGACGATGGCGAAATTCTTGGTCTCGCCATGCTTGAGGTATTCGACCGTGGTCAGCAAGGCGCCGGCGTTGCCCACCAGCGCACGGCCCGGTTCCATCACCAGCTTGAACTTGCGCCCCGCCAGCTTCTGCAGGATCGCGGCCGCATAGGCGGCGAAATCCGGTGGGGTTTCATCGGTGTAGCGAATGCCGATGCCACCGCCGATATCCAGATGACGCATGGGAATGCCGGCGGTTTCCAGTTGGTCCACCAGCACTAGCACACGATCCAGCGCATCGAAGAAAGGCGACAGTTCCGTCAACTGTGAGCCGATGTGGCAGTCGATGCCCACGGGCTCGATGCCGGGCAGGGTCATGGCCCGGGAGTAGGCGGCCAGGGACTGCTCGATGTCCAGGCCGAACTTGTTCTTCTTCATGCCCGTGGAAATGTACGGGTGGGTCTTGGGGTCCACGTCGGGGTTGATGCGCAGGCTGATGCGGGCGGTCTTGCCCATGTCCGAGGCCACGGAGGAGAGGCGTTCCAGCTCGCCCATGGACTCCACGTTGAACATGAGGATGTCGGCTTCCAGGGCCTGGCGGATCTCGGCCTCGCGCTTGCCCACGCCCGAGTAGACGATGCGCGAGGCGGGGACGCCCGCCGTGAGCGCCCGGTGCAGCTCGCCGCCGGAGACGATGTCCATGCCCGCGCCGCACTGGCCCAGGAGCTTGAGCAGGCCCAGGTTGGAGTTGGCCTTCACCGAGTAGCAGGTGATGTGGGGCAGGCCCGCGAAGGCCGAGTCGAAGGCCTCGAAGTGGCGGCGCAGGGTGGCCGCCGAATAGACGTAGAGCGGCGTTCCGAAGCGCCGGACCAGCTCGGCGGCCGGAACGCCCTCGGCGTGGAGCTGGCCGTCGACGTATTCGAAGAAATGCATGCGCTGTCTCCTTAGGAGGTCTTTGGGGTGTCTGCGCCCCACCGCCGTCTCCATTCGCCCAGGAGGTTCAGGGCGTCCAGGGGGGTGAGGGAGTCCAGTTTGAGGTTCAGAAGCTCTTCCACCAGGGGATGCTCCGGCCTGGGGGCCTCCGCACGCGGAGCGCCAAGGCCCGGCAGCACGCTCTGGCAGGCGGCCTGCTCGGGCTGCGGGGCGCGCGCGTCGCGCGCCTTCTTTTCCAGCCCGGCCAGAAGTTCCTTGGCCCGCGCCACCACCCTGGCGGGCACGCCCGCCAGCCGGGCCACCTCGATGCCGTAGCTGCGGTCCGAGGGACCGGGCACCAGGCGGCGCAGGAAGATGATGTCGCCTCTCCATTCCTTGACCGCAATGTTCACGTTTCGCAAGCCCGGAAGCTTGCCTTCCAGCTGTGTCAGCTCGTGATAGTGGGTGGCGAAGAGGGTGCGGATGCCGCCGGGCTCGCGGGAATCGGGCTTGCGGCCCCGGCCGCAGAGTTCTTCCACCACGGCCCAGGCCAGGGCCAGGCCGTCGAAGGTGGAGGTGCCCCGGCCGATCTCGTCCAGGATGACCAGGCTGCGGCGCGTGGCCTGGCGCAGGATGCGCGCGGTCTCCATCATCTCCACCATGAAGGTGGACTGTCCCTGGGCCAGGTTGTCAGAGGCCCCCACGCGGGAGAAGATGCGGTCCGTGAGCCCGATGGAGGCCTTGGCCGCAGGCACGTAGGAGCCGATCTGGGCCATGATGGCCATGATGGCCGTCTGGCGCAGCACCGTGGACTTGCCCGCCATGTTGGGGCCGGTGATGAGCAGGAGGCGCGACTCCCCGGCCAGGGTGAGGTCCGAGGGGATGTAGTTGGCCGAGCCCTGCACGGCCTCCACCGCCGGGTGGCGTCCTGCCTGCACCACGATGTCCATGCCCTGGTGCAGGGCGGGGCGGGTCCACTCGTTGGCGCGTGCGGCGTCCGCCAGGCCCTGCCAGCAGTCCAGCACGGCCAGGGCGTGGCCCATGCGCTTGAAGCGCGCCCCGGCGCGGCAGACCTCCTCGCGCAGCTCGTGGAAGAGGGCGAGTTCCAGCTCCTTGCGGCGGTCGCTGGCCGAGAGGAGCTTGTCCTCCAGGTCCTTGAGGTCCGGGGTGAGGTAGCGCTCGGCGTTGGCCAGGGTCTGGCGGCGTTCGAAGTGGGGCGGGGCCTGTCCGGCGGCGCGCGAGAGCTCGAAATAGTAGCCGAAGACGCGGTTGTAGCCGAGTTTGAGCTTGGGCAGCGCGTGTTCGGCCTGTTCGCGCTCCAGAAGCTCCTTGAGGCGGGCCTCGCCGTGCTCGGTGAGTTCCATCAGCTCGTCCAGGCGCGGGTCGTAGCCCTGGCGGAAGAGACCGCCCTCGGTGATGGCCGGGGGCGGGTTGTCGGCCAGGGCGCGTTCCAGGAGTTGGCGCACGTCGTCCAGGGGGTCCCAGGCGTCCAGCTGGGCGCCCAGGGCCTTGGGGCGCTCCTGGAGGAAACGCGCGTCCTCCGGGCCATCCTCTGCGAAGGGGGCCAGCACGCGGGGCAGGGCGGCCAGCGTGTGGCGCAGGGCGAGGTAGTCCCTTGGCGCGGCGCGGCCCAGGAGGATGCGCGTGGTCAGGCGCTCCAGGTCGTACACGTGGTCCAGGGCGCGGCGCAGGGCCTCGCGGGGGGCGTCTTCCTTGAAGAAGAAGCGCACGGCCTCCTGGTTGGCGGTGATGGTCTCCAAATCCACCCAGGGTTTGCGCAGGCGGTTTTCCAGAAGCCTGCCGCCCATGGGGGTGACGGTGCGGTCCAGCACGTTCCACAGGGTTCCAGGCCCCTTGCGGCCGTCGAGCCTGCGGAAGATTTCGAGGTTGCGCTCGGTCACCTCGTCCAGGAGCATGTGCTTGGAGAGGTTCAGGGGGCGGAAGGAGGCAATGTGGGCGGGCGTCTGCTTCTGGGTGCGCTCCAGGTAGGCCAGGATGGCCCCCATGGCGCGCACGAGCTGGGGCTTGTCCGCCACGTCGAGCACTTCGAGCCCGCCCACGCGCAAGGTCTTGACGATGCGCTCCGTGGCCGTGGCCAGGTGGAAATGGGGCTTGAGCGGCAGGTTGGCGATCTGGATGCCCAGTTCCGGCAGATGCCTGGGCGGGGTCTTCATGTCGGGCAGGAGCAGCTCGCGCGGTTGGAGCTTTTCCACCCACTGCCAGAGCTGGGCCTCGTCGCGGGCGTGCAGGCCCTCCCATTCGCCGGTGGAGAATTCGAGCCAGGCCAGGCCTCCTGCGCGCTCGTCGGCGTCCCAGAAGAGGGCGGCCAGGAAGCTGCTCTCCTTGGCCTGGAGGCTCGCGTCGTCCAGCACGGTGCCGGGCGTGAGCACCTTGGTGACCTCGCGCTTGACGAGCCCCTTGGCGAAGCGCGGGTCTTCCACCTGATCGCACACGGCCACCTTGTAGCCCTTTTCCGTGAGCTGGCTGGCGTAGGCGGCGAAGGCGTGGTGGGGCACGCCGCACATGGGCACGGGGGAGTCCGAGTTCTTGTCGCGCGAGGTGAGCGCGATCTGGAGCTCCCGGGCGGCCACCTCGGCGTCCTCGAAGAAGAGTTCGTAGAAGTCTCCCATGCGGTACATGAGCAGGCAGTCAGGGTACTCGCCCTTGAAGGACAGGTACTGTTCGAGCATGGGGGTGAGCCGGGGGGTGCTCATGGCGTGGTGTGTTTTACGATTTTGTTAATTGAAGGGTTGAGGCCGCCCAAGTCTTCTATCCTTGGCAATTTCGTCGCGTCAACCCGGAAAAGGCGCGAAAGCGGCCGGACGCTGGAAGCGCCCGGCCGCTTGAATCCGTGGGAGCCGGCGGCGCTAGGCCTTGCTTTCGGTCTTGGCCTCGGCTTCGGGGGCCGGGGTCACGACCGGGGCGGGAGCCGGGGAGGCGAGGCTCTGCTTGGCCTTCAGGGAATCCAGCTCGCCCTGGAGGCTCTTGGCCTTGGACTGGGCGGAGCTGCACAGCGATCCGACGCGGATGCGGTCGATCACGAAGAAGATGGTGCTGAACAGCGCGCCCAGCACGAAGAAAATGAGCACCACGAGGTAGAAGGGCAGCGGCTGCGCCTGCCAGTTCAGGGTGAACAGGCTGAACTTCAGTTCCAGCGCCGTGGCCAGCTGGGCCTGGTTCTGGATGAAGAACACCATGAAGAACAGGAAGAACACCACCAGCAGCACGAACTTGATGAAACGCATAGCCTCCTCCCTCGTCAGATGTTGCGAAATGGACCGGCGTTCGCGAAACGCGGCCTGATCCTGTCGTAGGTGTCGAGCAGAAGCTCGGGGATCACGTGGGTCTGGCCGAACACGGCCATGAAGGAATTGTCGCCGTTCCAGCGCGGCACGATCTGGAAATGCAGGTGCGCCGCGATGCCCGCCCCGGCGGCCTCGCCCAGGTTGAGGCCGGCGTTGATGCCGTGGGGCCGGAAGGCCTCCTTGAGGATGGCCACCGTGGCCGTGAGGGCCGCCATGCATTCGGAGGATTCCTCCGGCGTGAGTTCCGTGGGGCAGCTCACATGGCGGTAGGGGCAGATCATGATGTGCCCCGAGTTGTAGGGGAACTTGTTCATGATGGCGTAGCACGTGTCGGCCCGGCCCAGAATGAGGCGCTCGCGGTCCTCCCCGGCGTGCTCCGGCACGCAGAAGACGCAGGTATCGGGCTTGGGGCCGAGGATGTAGTCCATCCGCCAGGGCGCCCAGAGCACATCCATCAGCGGCCCACCAGGGAAAGCACGATGGCCATGGCCTCGTCGGCGTCGCGCGCCGCGCGCACGCCGTCCACGCCGGACCAGCGCCCGACGGCCACCACGGGAATCCCGGATTTCATGGCCAGGCCGATCTCGGAGAGCGTGCCCGCCCCGCCCTCCACGGCCACTGCGGCAGCGCCGTTCTTCACCACCAGGAAGTTGCGCATATGCCCCAGACCCGTGACCACGGGAACGTCCACGAACTCGTTGGCCTGGGCGAAATCGAGCCCGGGAAGCAGCCCGATGGTGAAGCCCCCGGCCTCCTTGGCGCCCCTGCACGCGGCGCGCTGCACGCCCATGCGCCCGCCGCAGAGCAGGTCGAACCCGTTCTGGGCGATGAGCGTGCCGAGGCGATGGGCCACGGCCTCGACATCCGGGCCGCATTCGCCCGCACCGATGACGGAAATGCGCTTTTTCATTCTTGATTTCGTTCGAAAGAGTCCAATTCCCGTACACGGAAGATGGCCCGAGGGCAAGCGGCAGGAAGGATTCCGGCCAAGGCCCGCGCACGAAAAATCTTCGGGGCTTGAAGCCTGCCGCTCTTGCGGGCACAATCGCCTCATGTTCGAGTTCGCCCCCAGGGACTTCCCGCAGGACCCGGGCGTTTATCTGATGAAGAACGCCCAGGGCAAGGTGCTCTACGTGGGCAAGGCCGTGAACCTTCGCTCGCGGCTCTCCTCCTATTTCCGCGCCGACGTGCCCCATCCGCGCACCCGGGCCATGGTGGCCCGCGTGGCCGGGGTGGACGTGCTCGTCACGGCCACGGAGAAGGAGGCCCTGCTCCTGGAGGCCAGCCTCATCAAGAAGCACCGGCCCCGCTACAACGTGGTGCTGCGCGACGACAAGAGCCACATCCTCTTCAAGCTCGACAAGACCCAGGAGTTCCCCAAGATCGCCTTCACCCGTCGCGTGGTGCGAGACGGCTCGGCCTATTTCGGCCCCTTCACCTCCGCCGGGGCCGCCCGCCGCACCTGGAAGGAACTGGGCAAGCTCTTCCCCCTGCGCAAATGCCGCGACGCCAGCTTCAAGAACCGCGTGCGCCCCTGCCTCTACCACCACATCGGCCAATGCCTGGCCCCCTGCGCGGGCAACATCACGCCCCAGGAGTACGCCGCGCTCGTGCGCCGGGTTGAGGCCTTCCTCTCGGGACGCTCGGCCGAGGTGATCAAGCGCGTGGAGCGCGAGATGCTCGAAGCCTCCGAGGCCCTAGAGTTCGAGCGCGCCGCCGACCTGCGCGACCTGGCCGCCGCCATGCGCGCCACCGTCGAGGGCCAGGCCGCCGTCTTGCCCAACCACGCCGACCTGGACGCCGTGGACGTGTTCACCGCGCCCTCGGGCCTGGGCCTGTGCGTGCTTTTCGTGCGCCAGGGCAGGCTTCTGGACCGCGCCAGCTTCCACTGGACCGACGTGGACGAAGCCGCGCTTCCCGACATCCTGCCGAGCTTCCTGGCCCAGTACTACCGCCCCGAGAGCTTCGTGCCGGGCCGGGTGCTCCTGTCGCGCCGCGCCCTGGAAGCCCTGGGCGAAGCGGGCCGGATATTGGCGGCCGAGGTGCTCACGGAGCGCCGGGAGGCGCGCTGCGTGCTGGACGGAGCGCGGAACGAAGCCGAGGAGCGCCTGCTGGAGATCGCCTCGGCCAACGCCTCGCGCGCCCTGAGCGAGGCCCGCGTGCAGGACGGGGAGGGCGAGGGCGTTCCCGCGCTCCTGGGCCGCAGGCTGGGACTCGGCCGCGAGGCCCGGCGCATCGAGACCGTGGACGCCTCCCACCTGGGCGGCAAGGGCATGCGCGTGGGCATGGTGGTCTTCGAGGAAGGGCGCTTCGCCAAGGACGACTACCGGCTCTTCGCCTTTCCGGAGCTGGAGGGCACGGGGGACGACTACGCCGCGCTCTCCTCCTGGGTGGCCCGGCGCATCGGGCTTGGCGAGCCCTGGCCGGACCTTGTGCTGGTGGACGGCGGCAGGGGGCAGCTGGCGGCCGTGGAGCGGGCCATGGCCCAGGCCGGGTTGCCGCGCCTGTGGGAGCTGGCCTCCATCGCCAAGTCCGGCCGCGCCAAGAACGCCCAGGAGGACCAGATCTTCCGGCCCGGGCGCAAAAACCCCCTGGGCCTGCGTCCCGGTTCAAGGGAACTGCTCTTCCTGCAGAAGCTGCGCGACGAGGCCCACCGCTACGTCATCGGCCGGCAGCGCCAGGCCCGCAAGAAGGCGGGGCTGCACAGCGAGGTGCTGGGTCTTCCGGGCGTGGGACCCAAGACGGCGAAACTCCTCTGGGACCGCTTCGGGGACCTGGATCGCCTCCTGGCCGCCACAGAACAGGACCTCCTCGGCCTGGACGGCTTCGGCCCGGCCAAGGCGCGCAGCGTGGGCGAGGCCCTGGAGGCGCTGCGCAAGGCCCGTTCCCGCACCGCCTGAGCCCCTGCGTCCCCTCCGGGAGAAAGAGCCGCCCCACAAGGCGGCGCTTGCGCGCCGCGTTTGCATTTCCCGGAAAAAGTCTGTATCGGCGCTGGGTCACGCCACGCCAAGGAGTCCCCATGCCCCGCTTTGAGCGGTTGCGTCAGCTCGTGTCCGGCATCGGCCGGGAACACGTCTACCGCACCATCTACGACGAACGCTACGCCCCCCTCATCCCTGGCGTCGAAGACCTGGACTTCGAGGGCCTCGAGGCCTTCCGCAAGGTGGATTTCAGGGGCAAGCACGTGGTGGACCTGGGGTGCAACTTCGGCTTCTTCGCTTTCGAGGCCTCCCGCAGGGGCGCGGCGAGCGTGCTGGCAGTGGATCGCGAGGAGAAGGTGCTCCAGGGCGCATGCCTGTTGCGCGACGCGTTCGGCGAAAACTCCGTGAACTTCCTCTCCTGCGACATCGAAAGCCCGGGCAACTGCCTGGAGGGCCGCACCTTCGACATGGCCCTGCTCGTGGAGTTCATGGGCAAGACTTTCGTGCGCGCAGGGTTGGTGGAGCGGACGCTCGCCTTCTACGAGCGTCTCTCCGACAAGGAGTTGGTGCTCTCGGTGCAGAAGTCCTACTACGTCCGCAAGGAGCTGGGCTCCGACATGGAGACCATGCGCCGCTTCTACCCCGAGGCCTACCTGCATGGCGGCGCGATGCACCTTCTCGAATACGTCCGGGACTTTTTCAAGGACCGCTGGAACATCCAGATGCTCTCGGACCTCGCCCCCGGCTACGAGAAGCCCCGCAAATTCATGCGGCTGTATCGCTGATCCAGGCCGGTCCTTCCTCTTTCTCCAGCCCTATGGCATGAGGGAGCATCCGCGACTTCCGGAGGCTCCCATGAAAGCCCTCATCGTCCTTCTCCTGCTTTTCCTCGGCGCATCCGGCCTTCATGCCCAGACCACCGAACGCCGCTACGACGCCCAGGGGCGCTACCAGGGCCAGGTCCGGCGCGACCAGCAGGGCGGCTCCCGGGCCTACGACAGCCACGGCTCCTACCGTGGCCGCACCGAGACCAACGCCTCCGGGGAGACGCGCAGCTACGACGCCCACGGCAGCTACCAGGGGCGGCAATCCCCGGACGGACGCCTCTACGACAGCCACGGCAGCTACAAGGGAAGGGTGGAGACGGACTCCTCGGGCAACCAGCGCCTCTACGACAGCCACGGCAGCTATCAGGGACGCATCGACAAGGAAGGACGCCGCTACGACGCCCAGGGGCGCTACCAGGGGCGCACCTCGCCGTAGGCCGGTCCAACACTGCGGACTCGCCTCGCCCCGGAGGCTGCTCCGGACAGGACAGCCGTGGCCTCGTGGCTTGTGCCCCCAACGGCGGCGAGAGCCCGGGAGGGCAGGGCGGGGGAATGCCTCACGAGCCGGGAAGTCGCTCCCCGCACTCCGCAGGGATCGGGGCGCAGTCCCGGCGAGCGCTCCGTGGGTCAGCGCGCGAAGGCTTGCGTGCGTATCAATCGCAGCCGCAGTCCTCGTTGAAGGGGTTCTTCTGAAGGGTGATGGTCTGCCCGGGCTGGCAGCGCACCATCATGGTCTCCACGCCCAGGTCCTCAAGGGCCAGTCCGAAGGCCCGGGTGTTCTTCTCGAGCACCGGGAAGGTTCCCCAGTGCATGGGCAGCACCTGATGGCAGCGCAGCAGCTTGCAGGCCACGGCCGCCTGGCGTGCGTCCATGGTGAACACTCCGCCCACGGGCAGCAGGGCCATGTCGATGTGGAAGAGCTTCCCGTAAAGCTCCATGGTGGCGAAGATGGCCGTGTCGCCCGCGTGGTAGAGCGTGAAGCCGTCGGCAAGGGTGAGGATGTAGCCCACCGGCAACCCCGATTCGCTGGAGTGCACGGCCTGCACCATGGTGGCCTTCACTCCGCCCAGGGCGATGGAGCCCCCCACGTTGATGCCGATGCCGTTCACCACCTGATCGCGCGGCAGCCCCTGACCCACCAGTTTGGAACACGTCTCCACTATGGCCAGGAGCTTGGCCCCGGTGGCCTGGCAGATGGCCACGGCCTGGCCCACGTGGTCGCCGTGGTCGTGGGTCACGAGCACGTAGTCGGCCTGGGCCACGTCCTTGGAGGCCAGCGCCGCGTTGGGGTTGCCGTCGTAGAAGGGGTCGATGAGGATGGTCTGGCCCCCGGTCTTCAGGGTGAAGTTGGAATGGCCGTTCCAGGTGAGTTCGTGCTGCATGGCTCTTCTCCGCGATCCCGTTGCTTGCGGCGCGCCCAGGGCCCCCCGGCCGGAACCGCGCCTGTGTCTCCCATGGATACATCTCACGGGGCTTGCGCGTCCAGTGGGCTTTTGCGCGCCTTGCCTGGAGGAACCTTTTTCAGTACAGGCGCAGGTGCGGGCTCGTGCTGTCCACGGCTCGACAAGCCCGCATCAGGTCTTATCTCACTCACCGCCAAGGGCGCGCCCCCGGAGCGCAGACATGACAGACCCCCTGAACCAGGACGAAACCCTCTCGGGAACCGGCGTCGAAGACGAGATCCGGGAACCCCGCAAATACAAGGTGCTCCTGCACAACGACGACTACACCACCATGGAGTTTGTCGTGCGGGTGCTGGTGAGCGTCTTTCACAAGTCCGAGGCCGAGGCCACACGGATCATGCTGGCCGTGCACCAGAACGGCAAGGGCGTGTGCGGCGTGTTCACGGCCGAGGTGGCCGAAACGAAAGTCGTCATGGTGCGCCAGCTGGCCAGGGAGGGGGGCTTCCCCCTCAAGTGCACCATGGAAGAGGAATAAATGCTGGGCAAGAGACTCGAACGCGTCCTCACCAACGCGGTGAAGGAAGTCAAGCGGCGCAACCACGAGTACCTGACGCTCGAACACCTCCTGCACGCCATCGTCCAGGAGGAGAGCGGCAAGAACATCCTCGTGAGCTGCGGGGCCAACGTGGTGCGCCTGCGCCACCAGCTGGAGCGCTTTTTCGCCGAACACATGGAAACGCTGCCCCAGGCCCAGGCCCCGGAAGTGGTCCAGACCCTGGGCGTGCAGCGCGTGCTCCAGCGCGCCATCATGCAGATCCAGTCCGCCGGGCGCGACAAGGTGGAGGTGGGCGACGTGCTGGCCGCCCTCTTCGAGGAGGACGACTCCTACGCCGTCTACTTCCTCAAGGCCCAGGGCGTCACGCGCCTGGACATCCTGGAGTGCATCTCCCACGGCCAGGGAGCGGAAGAGGGCAGGGAGGCCGCAGGCGACGCCCGCCAGGGCGAGGCGGCCAAACAGTCCGCCCTGGAGCAGTACACCGTGGACCTGGTGGCCAAGGCCCGCGACAACGCCATCGACCCCCTCATCGGGCGCTCCGAGGAGCTCACCCGGACCATCCAGGTGCTGGCCCGGCGGCGCAAGAACAACCCCCTCTACGTGGGCGACCCCGGCGTGGGCAAGACGGCCCTGGCCGAGGGCCTGGCCCTGCGCATCGTCCAGGGGGACGTGCCCGAAAGCTTCCGCCAGACCGAGGTCTTCGCCCTGGACATGGGCGCGCTCCTGGCGGGAACCAAATACCGGGGCGACTTCGAGGCCCGCATGAAGGCCGTGCTGGGCGAGCTCAAGGCCAAGCCCGGGGCCATCCTCTTCGTGGACGAGATCCACACCATCGTGGGCGCGGGGGCCACCAGCGGCGGCACCATGGACGCCTCCAACATCCTCAAGCCCGTGCTGGCCTCCGGGCAGCTGCGCTGCATCGGCTCCACCACCTACGAGGAATACCGCAACCACTTCGAAAAGGACCGCGCCCTCTCCCGGCGCTTCCAGAAGATCGACGTGCGCGAACCCACCCAGGACGAGGCCGTGGAGATCCTCAAGGGCCTCAAGGGCCACTACGAGGCGCACCACGGCGTGCAGTACACCGCCGCCGCCCTGCGCAGCGCCGTGGAACTCTCGGCGCGCCACGTCACCGACCGCTACCTGCCCGACAAGGCCATCGACGTGATCGACGAGGCCGGGGCAGTGTTCCGCCTCTCCCCCAAGCCGGGCAAGAACGCCATCGGCGTGCACGAGATCGAGAAGGTGGTCTCGGGCATGGCCCGCGTGCCCGTGCAACGCGTTTCGGCCTCGGACAGGGGCCGCCTGGCCGCCGTGGAGGAGGAGCTCAAGCGCCTGGTCTTCGGCCAGGAAGAGGCCATCGACGTGCTCTCCAAGGCCATCAAGCGCTCCCGGGCCGGGCTCTCCCCGGCGGGAAAGCCCACGGGCAACTTCCTGCTCACCGGCCCCACGGGTGTGGGCAAGACCGAACTGGCCAAACGCCTGGCGGAGGTGCTGGGCATCCACTTCATGCGCTTCGACATGAGCGAGTACATGGAGAAGCACGCCGTGGCCCGGCTCATCGGCGCGCCCCCGGGCTACGTGGGCTTCGACCAGGGCGGCCTGCTCACCGACGGCATCCGCAAGCACCCGCACTGCGTGCTGCTGCTCGACGAGATCGAAAAGGCCCACCCGGACATGTTCAACATCCTGCTCCAGGTGATGGACTACGCCACGCTCACCGACAACAACGGACGCAAGGCCGACTTCAGCCACGTGATCCTGCTCATGACCTCCAACGCCGGGGCGCGGGAGATGGCCGCCAAGACCATCGGCTTCGGCACCCAGGTGGAGGACGCCTCCTGGCACGGCCAGAAGGCCCTGGAGAAGCTCTTCTCGCCGGAGTTCCGCAACCGCCTGGACGCGGTGCTCTCCTTCAACCCGCTCTCGAGCGCGGTGATGGAGCGCATCGTGCGCAAGTACCTGGCGGAGTTGAACGCCCAGCTCAAGGAGCGCAAGGCCTCGGCGGAACTGAGCGAGGCGGCCGTGGCCTGGCTGGCCAAACGCGGCTTCGACCCGGCCTTCGGCGCCAGGCCCCTGGCCCGTCTGGTGCAGGAGAAGCTCAAGGACCCCCTGGCCGACGAGATGCTCTTCGGCGCGCTCCAGAAGGGCGGCACGGCCCGGGTGGACGTGGGCGAGGCCACGGACGGCGGCGAGACGGAGCTGACGTTCGCCTTCGCTTCCGCCAAGGGGAAGTAGCACGCTCGTCGCCGACCTGACCGGGGACTGTGGATCGGCCGTGGTCAGGCCTGCGGTTGCATGGCGTCCTTCAGGGCCTGGCGGACCTCCTCCGGCTTCTGGGAGATGACAAGCAGGTAGGCCTTTGCCGGTCCCTCGGGGGTACGCCTGCGCTGTTCCCAGTGCCGCAGGGTATCCAGGGAGAAGCCGAACTCCGTGGCGAAGAGCTTCTGCGTCATTCCAAGGCGCTTGCGGATGCTCCGCACGTCGACGGGTACGCAGTGGATACGATATCCTTCCGCTTCCGGATCGACAACGTCGCCCGAGGCGTAGTGGAGCGCCTCGCGCATGCTTTGAATGATTCGATCGCCCACGGTGGTCATGCTTTATTCCCTCGGTACTGTTCCACGAGCGTTCGGGCCAGTTTCGCGAGCAGGTTCCTCTGTTCCCCGGAGATGTTCTCCCGGACGTTCTTGGGATAGATCAACAACGCGAAAACGGGCATGTTCTCATCGTGATGGTAATAGATCACTCTGAAACCGCCGCTCTTCCCCTGATTCGCCCGTGCCCAGCGCAGTTTGCGGATGCCGCCGGTCCCCTGGATCAGGATGCCGGATTTAGGGTTTTCGGCAAGATACGTCAACAAATCCAGTCGTTCGTCCTGCTCGAGCAGGGAATCCACCGCGTTCTTGAAGGTCGGCGTCTCCACGACGGTGCGGGGCGGCGTCGGCATGGTCAAAGATAGTGCGCTGGACGACTTTGGTCAAGCCACGGCCGTCAGCTCTTCTCCAGCCCGTACCACTTGCCGAGCACGGCGGGGCGGTGCGCCTCCATGAGGTCCAGCAGGTCCCCGGGGTCGTCGGAGAAGAGCAGGTTGTTGCGGTGGGGCGATTTCAGGAACCCCTCGTCCACCATGTGGTTCAGAAATCCCGCCAGCTTGTCGTAGTAGCCGAGGATGTTCAGGAAACCCACCGGTTTGGCGTGCAGGGCCAGCTGCCCCCAGGTGGCCACCTCGAAGATCTCCTCCAGCGTTCCGAGCCCCCCCGGCATGGCCACGAAGCCGTCGGAGAGTTCGGCCATGAGCGCCTTGCGCTCGTGCATGGATTCCACCTCGTGCATCTCCGTAAGCCCCTCGAAGGCCAGCTCCCTGGCCTTGAGGAAGCCCGGCAGCACGCCGATCACGCGGCCTCCGGCCTCGGCCGCAGCCTTGGCCAGCACGCCCATGAGCCCGTTCCTGGCTCCGCCGTACACCAGTCCCACGCCCCGGGCCGCCAGGAGCCGTCCCAGCTCCCCGGCGGCCTCGGCGTAGCCGGGCTTCGTCCCGGGGTTGGAGCCCAGGAACACGCAGAGGTTCTTCATGACCCTTCCTCCACCTCCACGATGGGCGCGTGCTGGCTCAGGTCGAAGAAGCCGCGCACGGGGAAGGGCAGGGAGTAGTTGGGGATGCGGTCGAAGAGCACGAAGCCCATGTCCTTGCCTTCCTCCAGGTCGCAGAGGGCGGGGATGCCCAGGGGCACGGGGAAGTCGATGGGGTAGGCGCGGATGGCGGCCAGCTTGCCGGCGTAGCGCTCCTCGAAGTAGGCGGCCACCAGGTCGCGCTCGTCGGGGGTGAAGGATTCCATCACGAGTTTGCGGCCCGAGCCCATGTCGGCGTCCATGTCCGGGTGCATGGGGTCGCCCAGGATTTCGTTCCATTCGAAGGAGTCCTCTTCCAGGCAGTCCCATTCGGGCCGGAAGAGGTGGACTTCCACGTCCTTGCGCCCCTTGAAGCTTTTGATCACGATGGACATGGACCAGGCGCGGTCCACGGGGAGCTTTTCGCTGGCCGGGACGAACTCTCTCTGCATGGTGGCTTCTCCGCTTGTTTTATGGCCCTGGAGGCCGTAGAATCGTCGTGTTGGTTGCCGAGGGGGAAGGATTTGAAAAAACTGGGCAAAAGTCAATCAGCATTCCGGCTCTCCAGCCCGTTCTCGCCGCAGGGCGACCAGCCCCAGGCCATCGCCGGGCTGGTGGACAACCTGAACGCGGGCGTGCCGGGCCAGGTGCTCCTGGGCGCCACGGGCACGGGCAAGACCTTCACCATGGCCCAGGTGGTGGCCGCCACGGGCCGCCCGGCCCTGGTGATCGCGCCCAACAAGACCCTGGCCGCGCAGCTCTTCAACGAGTTCCGGGGGCTCTTCCCGGAGAACGCCGTGGAATACTTCGTCAGCTACTACGACTACTACCAGCCTGAAGCCTACCTGCCCCGCACGGACACCTACATCGAAAAGGACTCGTCCATCAACGAGGATATCGACAAGCTCCGGCACGCGGCCACCCACGCGCTGCTCACCCGGCGCGACGTGCTCATCGTGGCCTCGGTGAGCTGCATCTACGGCCTGGGCTCGCCCGAGTACTACGCCAAGATGGTGCTCCCCCTGGAGGAGGGCCAGCGCATCGCCATGGAGGAAGTCATCTCCCGGCTGGTGGAGGTGCAGTACGAGCGCAACGACATGGACTTCCACCGCGGCGTCTTCCGCGTGCGCGGCGACGTGCTGGAGATCATCCCCGCCTATTCCCGGGAGCGCGCCCTGCGCCTGGAGTTCTTCGGCGACGAGCTGGAAGCCATGCTGGAGACCGACCCCCTCACAGGAGAAGTGCTCTCGCGGCTCAAGAAGACCGTCATCTTCCCCAACTCCCACTACGTCTCGGACCGCGACAACCTCACGCGCGCCATGCACGACATCCGCGAGGAGCTGCGCGAACGCCTGACGCAGTACCAGCGCGAGAACAGGCTCGTGGAGGCCCAGCGCCTGGAGCAGCGCACCCTCTACGACCTGGAAATGATCGAGGAAGTGGGCTACTGCAACGGCATCGAGAACTATTCCCGACACCTGGACGGCCGCAAGGCGGGGGAGCCCCCGGCCACCCTCCTGGACTACTTCCCCGACGACTTCATCCTCTTCGTGGACGAATCGCACATCACGGTGCCCCAGATCGGGGGCATGTACAACGGCGACCTCTCGCGCAAGTCCACCCTGGTGGACTACGGCTTCCGCCTGCCCTCGGCCCTGGACAACAGGCCCCTGAACTTCCAGGAGTTCCTGGGGCGCATCGGCCAGGCGGTGTACGTGTCGGCCACGCCCGGCCCCTGGGAGATGGAGCGCGCCCAGGGCCTTGTGGTGGAGCAGATCATCCGCCCCACAGGGCTTCTGGACCCCGTGGCCGAGGTGCGCCCCGTGAAGGGCCAGGTGGACGACCTGCTCTCGGAGTGCAAGAAACGCGTGGCCCTGGGCGAGCGCGTGCTTGTGACCACCCTCACCAAGCGCATGGCCGAAGAACTCACGGACTACTTGAACAATTTCGGCGTGACCACACGCTACCTGCACTCGGACATCGACACCCTGGAGCGCGTGGCCATCATCCAGGCCCTGCGCGCCGGGGAGTTCTCGGTGCTGGTGGGCATCAACCTGCTGCGCGAAGGCCTGGACATCCCCGAGGTCTCCCTGGTGGCTGTGCTGGACGCCGACAAGGAGGGCTTCCTGCGCTCCACGCGCTCGCTCATCCAGACCTTCGGGCGCGCCGCGCGCAACGTCTCGGGCCGGGTGATCCTCTACGCAGACCAGGTGACGCGCTCCATGAAGGACGCCCTGGACGAGACGGCCCGACGACGCGCCCGCCAGGAGGAGCACAACGCCCGCCACGGCATCGTTCCCCGCACCATCCACAAAGAGATGGACAACGTGCTGGAGGGCATCTACGCCCAGTCCCGGCCCGCCAAGGAGCCAAAGGGCCGCTCCCTGAGCTTCGTGGACGGACTCATGGAACAGGCCCAGGACGCCCAGACCGTGGAAAAGCTCCTCAAACGCCTGGAGAAGGACATGCGCGCCGCCGCAAAGGACCTGGCCTTCGAGCGCGCCGCAGAACTGCGCGACGCCATCACCACCCTGCGCGCCCGGCAGGATGGGGGGGACGCCCAGTGAAAACGCCGCGCAAGATCGAGCCCGGCGTGCGCGGCATGCGCCGGGGCAGGGTGTTGCGCCGCGTGAACCGCTTCACGCTCATGCGGCGCAGGCTGGGCGTGCTCTGGCCCGTGATCGCGGGTCTCACGGCCGTGGCCGTCATCTTCATGGGCGGCACGCTGGCCTACATGTTCGTGGAGGAGTGGGATCTCTTCGACAGCGTGTACATGGTGATCATCTCGCTCACCACCGTGGGCTACGGCGAGGTGCACCCCCTCACCCGGGCTGGCAGGGCGGTCACCGCCGTGCTGCTGCTCTCAGGCGTGGGCACCTTCTTCTACCTGGCGGGAGCCATCGTGCAGCTCATGATCGAGGGGCACATCCAAAACATCTTCGGGAGGCGCTGGATGCGGCACGCCATCGAGAACATGCGGGGGCACACCATCGTCTGCGGCTACGGCCGCATCGGCTCCGTGGTGGCCCGCGAGATCGCCAACGAGGGCCAGGACGTGGTGGTGGTGGAGCGCTCCCACGCCCTCGTGGAGGAACTGGAAGGCAAGGACATCCCCTTCGTTGCCGGAGACGCCACCAAGGACGACATCCTTCTGGCCGCCGGGCTGAAAAACGCCAAGGCGCTGGTCTCGGCCCTTTCCGAAGAGGCGGCCAACGTCTATGTGACGCTCACGGCCCGTCAGCTCAACCCCGAGATCGTCATCGTGGCCCGCTCCGATTCGCCGGACCACTCCCAGCGCCTCCAGCGCGCCGGGGCCAACCAGGTGCTCTTCCCGCACCTCTACGGCGGCGTGCGCATGGCCCACTCGGTGCTGCGCCCCTCGGTGCTGGGCTTCATGGACCTGGCCATGCGCGGCGACAACGAAGACCTCCAGATGGAACAACTCACCATCGCCCAGGGCTCGAGCCTCGCGGGCAAGGACCTCATCGCCTCCCAGCTGCGCCAGCGCTGGAACGTCATCGTCATCGGCATCCAGAAGCCCGACGGCAAGCTCCTGTTCAACCCCCAGCCCCAGTCCGTGCTCCAGGCCGGGGACACCCTCATCCTGGTGGGCGGCAAGAAGCTCCTGGCCGACCTCCAGCGCGAGGCCACCAGCTAGTGCCGAGCCCACGAGGTAAGAGGTTGTTGTTTTCCGCCGCAAGAAGCCCCAGGAGTGTTTTTTGTCCTCGAACACCCTGTTCGAGTCTTGCCAGGGCGCGCCCCTAGCAGGCCGCCGTCCGGCCTGATCGCCTTGGCGCGGGCCGGTGCAGCAGGTGCATCCATGGAACGCAATCTCACAACGCCGGATGGCCGCGAAAACGGGCCTGCCCCGCAGGCGACCGATCCTCCCTCCGTGGAACTGGTGATCGCGCGCTACCGCGAGGATGTCTCCTGGCTGGCGGGCATGGGCCTGCCCGCCACGGTCTACGACAAGTCCGGCGACCCGCCGCCCCCGGAGACGTTCGGAGCGGCCTGGAAGCCCCTGCCCAACGTGGGGCGCGAGAGCCATACGTACCTGACGCACATCCTGGCGCGCTACCCGGACTTTACGGACTTCACGGCCTTCCTCCAGGGAGACCCCTTCAAGCACCTGAGCGCGGACGGCGAAGCGGACGCGGCGGCCCTCAAGGCGGCCATCGAGCGCAACGTCCGCCTGGGATCGGCCTTCACCGGCCTGGCCTGGTTCAAGCTCCGGTGCGACAGCCTGGGCAGGCCCCACGCCATGGATTCCCCCGAGGCCCGGGAGCGCTGGAAGGGCCGCTCCCGGGACATCCCCGTGGGCCAGGTCTACGGGGAACTCTTCGCGGGCGATGCGCCCGAGACGTTTCTAGCAACGGCTCCGGCAGGATTGCTTTTCGTCAGTAAAGAGCGCATCTTGTCGCGCACGATATGTTTCTATGAACACTGCTTGAAACTCATCCTGGACGACCCGGACGACTCCC
>NZ_JBZVFJ010000081.1:0-18008 GCF_058402725.1 Fundidesulfovibrio sp.
GCTGGTGGGCGGACAGTTCGAGGGCGATTCCATCCATCGCCTCTACCTGATCTACCCCCAGGGCAACTGGGTGGAGATCGCCCCCGGCACGCCCTACCACATCATCGGAGAGACAGGGTACGGCAAGCCCGTGCTGGACCGCACCCTCAAGCACGCCGACTCCATCAACTTCGCCCTCAAGGTGGGCTGTCTGGCCTTCGACTCCACGCGCATCAGCGCCGCCGGGGTCGATTTCCCCCTGGACGTGGTGGTCTACTCCAAGGGAACGTTCGCACTGGTGGAGCACCGCTTCGAGAAATCCGACCTGGAGCACATCTCCCTGTGGTGGCAGGAGCGGCTGCGCGAGAGCGTTGGCGCGCTGCCCTCCGAATGGATCGAACGCATCGCGGCCAAGCTCTCGCCAGTGCGGCGCAAGCTCGCCTGCCGCACGGAGGATGGCGATGCTCTTTCACGGCGTCCATGAGTCGCGCTGGCGCTACTCGCTCCCGGTGTTTCTGGAGCCGCATCTCCTGCGGCTGACCCCGCGCACCGGCGTGGACCAGCGCCTGGAGGCCTTCGAGACGCAGGTGACCCCCAAGCCCGCCGGTCAGGTCGAGATCGAGGACGCGGGGGGCAACCGCGCCCTGCGCATCTGGTTCGAAGGCCAGCATGAGGAACTTGTGGTCCGCACGCGCTTCACCGCGCGCACCCTGCGCGCCAATCCCTTCGACTACCTGCTGGAGCCCGGGGCCCTGCGCCTGCCCCCGGAGCTTTCCCCGGCCGAGAAAGCGGTTTTGGCCCCCTGCCTGGCTCCCCTGGGCGGGGCGCGCGTGCGCCGCCTGGCCCGGCGCATGGCCGAGGTGGCCGGGGAGGGCGGCGTGCCCGCCTTCCTCTGGACGCTCAACGCCTGGGTCTACGCCAACGTGGCCGTTGCCCCCCGCATGGAGCCCGGCGTGCAGGGCCCCGAGGAGACCCTGGAGTCGGGCCGGGGGGCCTGCCGGGACGCCACGCTGGTCTTCATGGCCGCCTGCCGGGCCGCCGGGGTGCCCGCGCGCTACGCCTCCTGCTACCAGCAGGGCGACGCGGACCAGGACGCGCGCGACCTGCACGCCTGCGCCGAGGCCTTCATCCCGGGCGCGGGCTGGCGCGGCTTCGACCCCACCCTGGGCCTGGCCGTGGCCGCTTCCCACCTGATGCTCTGCGCCGCGCCCGATCCCTCGCTCACGGCCCCGGTCACGGGGAGCTTCCGGGGTACGGGCGCCACGGGCGAGTTGAGCCACAGCATCGAACTCACCGTGGAAGATTAGGCCGATCCGGCCTGCCGCCGGGCAGTCTCACGCCTGACGGCCGTTCAGCCAGGATTCCAGCGAAGCGAAGCTTGCCCGGGCGGTGAGGTCCAGGGTCAGGGGCGTCACGGAGACCACGCCGTCCACGGCCAGGGCGTAGGCGTCGGTGTCGGGGCGGTCGCCCTCGCAGCGGCGCTTGCGGATCACGATGTCGCCGCGCCTGCTTTGCAGCGTCGCTCCGGGGATGGAGGGCTCGTAGAAGAGGTGCGGGGAGAGCCGGGTGATCCGCCAGGGCGTGTCCGGCGTGGCAGCCAGGGGCACGTCGATCTTGAGCACGTGCACGTCGGCCGGGAGCCCTCCCTCGAGGACGATGCGCGCGAAGCGGCGCAGGAAGTGCACAGCGGCGTCCCAGTCCAGGGGGGCGTATCGCCTGTGGCAGTCCACGGGGGTCTCCAGGGAGACGGCGATGGCCGGGATGCCGCGCGCTGCGGCCTCCAGGGCCGCGCCCACGGTGCCGGAGCTGGTGACGTTGGCCCCCAGGTTCTCGCCGTAGTTGATGCCCGAGACCACCAGGTCCGGGGTCTCCCCGGGGAACACGTGGAGCCCGTGGGCCAGGGCCGAGGCCGGGGTGGCGTCGCAGGCGTAGGCCTCCAGTTCGCGGCCCTGAACACTGAACGGATGGGGCGCGAGGGCGGCGTCCGGGTGGCCTGCGTGAGCCCTGCCCATGGAGGTCTGCTGGTGCAGGGGGGCCACCACGCGCAATGCGCCTTCGGCGTGCAGGGCCCGGGCTGCGGCCTCCAGCCCCGGGGAGCGGATGCCGTCGTCGTTGGTGAGGAGGATGCGGGGAGTTTTCATGGCGTGCGTCCTGGGCGGGCTGCGATGGGAAGGCGTTGTCCGGAAGGTGGTTCGCTACCACGCGCGCGGGGGCGCTTCAAGGTTAGGGAGGGAGCAAGGGGTCAAGTTGTAGTCAACTCCTCCCAGCCAGTATCCCCTTCTCCGCAGCCGCCGCGTCGGGGTAGCGATTCCCAAAAAAGAGGGCCGCTTGCGCGGCCCTCTCTCGTTTCGTGTGGCTGGGGCTGGTTCTAGAGAACCTTGAAGCTCAGCACTTCGTTGGACTCGGGCTGGATCACGTGCACGCCGCAGGCGATGCAGGGGTCGAAGGAGTGCACGGTACGCAGGATTTCCACCGGACGCTTGGGGTCGGCGATGGGGGTGTTCATGAGGGCCTCTTCCACGGGGGAGAGCTTGCCGGCGGCGCAGCGGGGCCCGAGGCTCCAGGTGGAGGGCACCACGAGCTGGAAGTTGTTGATCTTCCCGCCCTTGATGTCGATCCAGTGGGAGAGGGCGCCGCGGGGCGCGTCGACGAAGCCGACGCCCTGGGCGGAGTCGGGCATCTTCCAATCCTGGTACAGCTTGGTGTTGCCCTTCTTCACGTTCTCGGAGAGCTTCTTCACCCAGGCTTCCATCTCGCCGCAGATGACGGCGGTTTCGATGCCGCGGGCAGCGGTGCGGCCCAGGGTGGAGAAGAGCGCGGTGGGCTGGATGCCCAGGTTCTTGCAGACCATGTCCACGGTCTTCACGGTGGCCTTGTGGCCCTTGGCGTAGGCCACCAGCACCTTGGCGAGGGGGCCGGTCTCCATGGGCTCGCCCATGTAGCGGGGGGCCTTCATCCAGGAGTAGCGGTCCTTGTCGTCAAGCTTGGTGTACTGCGGATCGGTGACGCCCTCGTAGGGGTGCTTGGCTTCGTTGCCCTTGTACCAGGAGTGGGCCACGTGCTCGAGGATCTGCTTCTGGTCGACGGGCTTCACGCCCTTGAGGTCGCGCTTCATGATCACGCCGGAGGGCAGGAAGCGGTCGTCGAGGCCGCGCTCGCTCTTCTGCGGGAACTCGCCGAAGCAGATGAAGTTGGTGGTGCCGCCGATGGAGGCCCAGTCCTTGTAGTAGGAGGCCACGGCCAGCAGGTCGGGGATGTAGACTTCCTCGATGAACTGCTTGACTTCCTTGAACAGGGTCATGAACTCGGCGATGCGCTCGGGGCGCAGGGCGTCGTAGTTGGTGCAGCCGCCCACCACGGTGAACTGGGTGTGGGGGTTCTTGGCGCCGAAGATGGCCATGGCCTTGGCGGCCTTCACCTGCAGGCGCAGAGCCTCGAGGTAGTGGGCGGTGGCGATCAGGTTCACTTCCGCGGGCAGGTAGTAGGCCGGGTGGCCGCCCAGGAAGTAGGCGTTGGTGAAGATGCCCAGCTGGCCGGAATCCACCAGGGCCTTGAGCTTGTCCTGCACGGCCTTGAGGTCGGCCGCGTTGGTCTTGCGCTTGGAGATGGAGTTGGCGATCTGGGCGGCCTTGTTGGGGTCGGCCTTGAGGGCGTTCTGCACGTCCACCCAGTCGAGGGCGTGGAGGTGGTAGAAGTGGACGATGTGGTCATGGAGGTACTGGGCGGCCATGACCAGGTTGCGCATGATGGTGGCGTTCTCGGGGACGTTCACCTTCACGGCGTCGTCCACGGCGCGGGTGGAGGCCAGGGCGTGGACGTAGGTGCACACGCCGCAGGAGCGCTGGGTGAAGTGCTGGGCGTCGCGGGGGTCGCGGCCCTTGAGGATGATCTCCAGGCCGCGGAAGAGCTGCGAGGAGCTCCAGACGTTGGTGATCTTGCCGGCGCCCACTTCGCACACGATGCGCAGGTGACCCTCGATGCGGGTGACCGGGTCGACGATGACGGGGCCGGTGAAGTTGCTCTGGGGCGTTTTCATGATTTGAGGCTTGCTGTCAGCCATTGGAATCCTCCGTGAGGTGTGCTGCGGTTCGAGCTACGAGCGACCAACCAAGGGGCTGACCGAGGCTAGCGGCCGACGTAGAAAGGCGACATGGAATCCCAGAAGTTCGGCTCGGAGCAGCCGATGCAGGGATGTCCGGCCTTCACGGGCCAGTTGGTCTCGTTGAAGAGCACCTTGGGGCAGTTGTTGTAGGTCTCGGGGCCGCGGCAGCCCAGGTTGGCGAGGCAGTAGCCTTTCTTGGCTTCCTCGGAGTCGAAGCTGGGGGCGAACTTGCCGTCGTCGTAGAACTTCACGCGTTCGCACTGGTCGTGCACGGAGGTTCCGAAGAACGCCTTGGGGCGGTTGAGGGGGTCGAGGTCGATCTTCTCGCCCTTGAGGAAGAGCACCACGGCGCCCACGAAGTTGATGGGGTTGGGCGGGCAGCCGGCGATGTTGATCACGTCCTTGCGGTCAAGGAACTTGGCCACGGAGACGGCCTGGGTCGGGTTGGGCTTGGCGGCCTGCACGCCGCCGAAGGTGGCGCAGGTGCCCATGGCGATGATGGCCTTGGCCTTGGCAGCGCACTTCTTGAGGTTGTCGGCCATGGTGTGGCCGCCCACCATGCCCCACTTGCCGTCCTCGATCATGGGGATGGCGCCTTCGTGCACCAGGATGAACCCGTCGGGGGAGTTCATGGCCTTCTGCAGGGCGTCCTCGGCGGCCTCGCCCGCGGCGGCCATGATGGTCTCATGGTAGTCGAGGCTGATGGTGTCGAGGATGAGCTCGTCGATGAAGGGCTTGTAGGTGCGCAGCACGGCCTCGGAGCAGCCGGTGCATTCCGCGCCGTGGAGATAGATCACGCTGGGGCGCTTGGACGCCGCCAGGACCTGGGCCACCTCGCCAGCGGCTCCGGGCCCCATTCCCAGGGCCGTTGCCACCGCCGCGCAGAATTTCATGAAGTCGCGGCGGGAGACGCCCTTTTGTTCCAAGCGTTTTTCGGCGTCGTCCTTGGCGAGACCAATGGATACGCGCATACGGACCTCCCAAATCGTTACAGGTTGGCTGTGCTGGTTGTAGGGCCACACTGCGAAGCCGCGGCGGCCGCCCCCACGGGGCCGCCGGGCCGAAATCCACGGGCTGGAGCCCACCACTCAGGCGGAACTTCCTTTATCACAGGCCCTTGACTTTTGCCAGCAGTTTATTGTGATGGATGGGACAATCTGACGCAGGCACCCGGCGCGTCCGCCATGGCGGGGCATGACGCAGAGCGGGGTAAGCCGCCGGAACACGCCGTGCAACAGTCGTGATGCAACAGAAAACGGCAGTCGTGTTATTCTGTGGAAAGTCGTGCTACGATAATGCATCCAAAAAGGTTCCCTCTGCACCGCTTTCCGGGTGGGGCCGCTCGGGAAGGATGCCGTGTTATGATCTGTTGCAGTGTGGCACGATATCGTGAAAAAAAGGACGATCCCAGCTCAGCCCAGTTCGAGCCGGAGCATGGTCACGTCGTCGTCCAGAATCTGGCGGCCCGAGAGGGCGCGCGCGTGGGCCAGGGCGGTCTCCGGGTCCGGCCCCAGGCCGCCGGGGGCAGCCTCGGCGTAGGCCTTGAAGTCCTCGTAACTGGCCACAGCGCCGTTGGGCAGCCGGATTTCGTACACCCCGTCGGAGAAGACGAGCAGGCGCGCCCTGCCTTCCAGGCGCGTCTCGGCCTCCCGGAAGTGCGCCTCGGGCATGGCTCCGATGAACAGGCTCTGGCAGCGCAGTTCCTCGGCGCGCCCGTCGCGGAAGAGCAGGGGCGGCGGATGCCCGGCGGAGGCGTAGCGCAAAAGCCCGTCGCCGGGCCGGTAGACCCCGTAGAAGATGGTGAAGTAGAGGTCGTTCTGCTTCGACATCTGGAACACCTGGTTGAGCCCGGCCAGCACCTGGGCCGGGGAGCCGAAGTCCACTCCCGGCAGGGTCTGGCTGCGCAGCACGTTGAGGGCCGACACCGAAAGCAGGGCCGGCCCCACGCCATGGTCGCACACGTCGAGCAGGTAGAAGGCGAAGCGCTCCGGGTCGATCCAGTGGTAGCCCAGGGCGTCGCCGCCCAGCATGGCCGAGGGCTGGAAGAGCCAGTCCGCGCGCACGGGGCCTTCCGGGAGGGGCGCGGGCAGGAGGTTGCGCACGTAGCTGGCGGCCTGGTCCAGTTGGCGTGCCAGCTCCCTGTAGGCCCGGTCGCGCTCCAGAAGCCGCGTGTAGCCCTGGGAGTGGTGGCGCAGCCGGGCCGTCAGCTCCACGCGGTCGGGCAGCTTCACCAGATAGTCGTTCGCGCCCAGGGCGAAGGCCTTGGCCTTGGTCTCGGGCTCCTCCTTGGTGGAGAGCACCACGAGAGGCAGCTCCTTGAGCTTGGGATGGGCCCGGAAGTACCTCACCAGGGTCAGGCCGTCGATATCGGGCATGACGAGGTCCAGGAGCACCACGGTGGGCCGGTGTTCCAGGGCCATGGGCAGGGCCTTGGCCGGGTCCTGGGTGGAGAGGAAGGCGATGTCCGCCTCGGGTGCCAGCATGCGGCGCAGGGCCTCGGCCACCATGGGCTGGTCGTCCACGCAGAGCACGCGCACGGGGGCGTCGGCGGAGAGGGATGGGGCTGTCATGTCCTGGGGAGGTGTTTGGCGGCCTGGGCCGCGATGGCGGAAAGCGGCAGCACCAGGGAGGCCGCGCCCATGTCCCGGGCGGCCTTGGGCATGCCGTAGACGGCGCTGGAGGCCCGGTCCTGGGCGATGGTCAGCCAGCCCTTGCCGCGCAGGGCCAGCAGGCCTTTGGCCCCGTCGGCCCCCATGCCCGTGAGGAGCACCGCGACCCCGGGGCGCAGGGCCGAGGCGGCCAGGCTCTCGAAAAGCGCGTCGATACAGGGGCGGTAGGCGCTGGCGGCGGGCTCCTCGCTGTAGGAGAGGGTGTTCACGGCGTTCACCACCAGATGGCGTCCGCCCCGGGCCACGTAGACCCGCCCGGGCAGCAGGCGGTCGCCCTCGCGGGCCAGGGTGACTTGCAGTCCGGACTGGAGGCCCAGCCAGTCAGCCAGATTGTCGCTGAAGGCGTCGTCCAGGTGCTGGGCCACGAGCACGGCCCCGGGGAAGCCCGGCGGCAGCCCGGCCAGCAACTCGGCCACGGCTTTTGGGCCGCCGGTGGAGGCCCCCACGGCCAGGACGGGGGGGTAGCTCCGCGCCCTCATTCCGGCTCCCCGATGAGCGCCAGCACGGCGTCGAGCAAGGCGTCGCCCTGGAACCCGGACTTGGGCAGGTAGTGGTCGGCCCCGGCCTCCAGCCCGGCGAGGCGGTCCTCGGGGCGGTCCTTGTAGGAGACGATCATCACGGGCGTGCGGGCCAGGAGCGGGTCGGCCTTGAGGGCCCGCGTCAGTTCGATGCCGGTCATGCGGGGCATGTCCACGTCGGTGACCACAAGGTCGAACTCGCCGGAGCGGGCCAGGGCCAGGCCCTCCATGCCGTCCACGGCCGTGACGGCCCGGTAGCCGCGCCCGGCGAGGATCTGACGCTCCACCTCGCGCACGGTGAGCGAATCGTCCACCACGAGCACGCGCTTGGGGCCGCGCCGATGGGCCGAGCGGTCCGGTCGGCCCAGGCGGGGCAGGCGTCCCTCGGCCAGGAGGATCTCCAGGGACCGGGCGAGGCCTGCGTCGTCCAGGATGAGCACGGGGCGGCCGTCGTCCAGGAGGGAGGCCGCCGCAACGTTGGGCACGCGGCCCAGGCGGGGGTCCAGGGGGTGGACCACCAGGTCGCGCTCGCCAAGCAGGGCCTCTGCGGCCAGTCCGATAAGCGCGTTCCCGGCTTCGAGCACCACCACGGGGGTGGCCTCGCCCTCCGCCGCGCCGGGCGCGAGCCGCAGAAGCCGCGCCGCAGGGACCAGGCCCACGTGGCGTCCGTCCACAGTGACGAACTGGCGTCCCTCGGCGCTTTGGATCTCCCCGGGCTCGGCCAGCAGCACCCGCGCGATACGCGAGAGCGCCAGGGCGTAGGGCTCGCCACCGGCCGTGAACACCAGGGCGCGCACCACGGAGCGGCTCACGGGCAGGGTGAGGGTGAACGTGGTCCCCCGCCCGGGCACGGACTCCACGCGCGCCCGGCCGCCGCACTCCTGGAGCATCACGCGCACGGCGTCCAGGCCCACGCCGCGCCCCGAGACGCTGGTGACCTCGCTGGAGGTGGTGAAGCCCGGCAGAAAAAGGAACTCGAAGAGCTCCTCGCGGGTGAGCCTGGCGGCAATGTCCTGGGCGGCCAGGCCCAGGGCCGTCACGCGGGCGCGCAGGGCCTCGGGGTCCATGCCCCGTCCGTCGTCGCTCAGGCGCACTTCGAGGTTGCCCGCCGAGTGACGGGCCGAGAGGACCACATGGCCCTGGGCGGGCTTGCCCGAGGCCAGGCGTTCTTCGGGGGGCTCCAGGCCGTGGTCCAGGGCGTTGCGCAGCAGGTGTCCCAGGGGGGCGTCCAGATGGTCCAGGATGTCCCGGTCGACGGGGGTTTTCCCTCCCTCTACCGTGAAGCGGGCCTCGCGACCCAGCTCGCGGCACACGTCGCGCGCCATGCGCGGCAGGCCCCGCACCCCTTCGGCGAAGGGGCGCATGCGGCTGCCCAGCACCTGGTCGTAGAGGCGGCCCGAGAGGTTCTCCAGGCGGCGCGAGAGGTCGTCCAGAGCCTTGTCGGCCTGGGCGCGCGCGGCCATGATGCCCTGGAAGATCTCCCGGGCGCGCCGGGCCGTGTCCCCGGCTTCGCCCTGGCCCAGCTGCGCGGCCAGGGAGGCCAGGAGGTCCTCCAGGTCGAAGTGGGCGCGGCGTGCCTCGCGCACCTGGGAGAACACCCGGGCCAGCGCGCCGGATTCCACCACGCACTGCCCGGCCAGCCCCATGAGGCGGCCCACCAGCTCGGAGGAGAGGCGCAGCACGCCGTCTTCGCGGGGGGGCGCGGGGTTGCCCGGACGGGGGGCGGCCGGAGCGACGGCAGGAGCGGCGGGGGACGACACGGCCGGGGGCGCGGAGGCGGACTGCGCGCCAGAGGCCCGGGGCGCGGAGTCCTCGGCCAGGAGCTGGCGCAGGGCGTGCTCGATGGCCGCTGCGCGTTCCCCGCCCCGCGCGAGCAGGTCCGGAAGGTCGGCCGGGGCGGCGCGGGAGAGTTCCCCGAAGAAGTCGTTGGCGGCCAGCAGGGCGTCCACGCGGGCGGGGGTGAGCTCCAGGCGTCCCTGCTGGGCCGCCTGGAAGAGATCTTCCATGGCGTGGGCCAGACCCACGGCCTGGGTCAACTCCACGATGCGCGCCGCGCCCTTGATGGAATGGGCCGCGCGCATGAGGCCCTCCAGGCGCTCGGGGGGCGCGTCGGGGTCGATGCCGACCAGCCCGTCCTCGATGGCCTGGCGGTGGGTGGCCAGCTCCATGGCGAAGAGGTCCAGCAGGGAGAGGTCGGCCAGTTCGGGCGTCATGGCGAGAGGCTCCCCAGCAGGGCGCGGCCCAGGCGTTCCGGGTCGGCCACGGCGGCCAGGCGGCCGCCCACGCGGGCCATGCCGGCCACTACGGGGCGAGGTCCGCGCGCCAGGGTGTCGGGGGCTGGCTCCAGGGCGTCGGGATCGTAGGGGCTCATGCCCGGGGCCTCGTCCACCACCAGGGCGAAGCGGCCCTGGCGGGTGCGCACGGCCACGAGGCGGGGCCTTCCCGGGGCCTGGGAGGGCTCCGCGCCCAGGAGCGCGGCAAGGCTCACGCAGGGCAGCAGTTCGCCGTCCACGTTGGCCAGTCCCAGGAACACCGGTCCCGAGAGATAGGGCACGGCATGGACCGGCCCCAGCGGCAGGGCCTGGTCCACCATGGAGGCGGGCAGGGCGGTCCACTCCTCGCCCGCGCGGACCAGAAGCGCCGCCCCGCGTTTCGCGCCCGCGTCGTCCTTGGGCTGGGCGGCCTGGGCGGTCCACTCGGCCAGCACCTCGGGGGAGGGCTCGCGGTCGAAGAGGAGCTTGGCCTCGCGGGAGGTGTCGTCGGTCACGGCCGGGGCTCCTCGAGGATGCGCCGCAGGCGGCCCTGGAGCAGGTCGGCCTCCAGGCGGCGGCCGTGGGCGCGTTCGAGCAGTTCGAGGTGGGTGAGGCTCTCCAGGTGTCCGGGATCCAGGTAGAGGGCGGCGCGCAGGGCCTGTTCGGCCTCGGCCTCGCGTCCCAGGGCCAGCAGGGCGGCGGCGCGCAGGTGGCAGAGCCGGGCGGACGGCCCCTGGTCGGCCTGGGCCTGGTCCAGGGCCTCAAGGGCCTCGCCCAGACGGCCCGAGTCAGCCAGGGCGGAGGCGCGCTCCAGCAGGTCCGGGCCGGATGCATCGGGGGAGGGCGGGATGCACTGTGCGCCCAAGCCCCCGGCGAAGCCCGATGCTCCGGGCGCGCCGCCCGCGCGGGGCGCTCCGGGGACGCGGGACGGGGAGCGGTCCGCCGCGCCTTCGGGCCGCGCTCCGGCTGCAAGCGGCGCAGCGGGCGTCGGGGCTCGCAGGCCGTGGGGCGCGAGCCCAAGGCCCAGAAAGGCCGCGCCCTCGGCCGGGGCGGTGAAGAACGCGCCGCCTGGGCCGAGCAGGCGGCGCAGGTTGGCCGCGAGCCGCGACCTGGCATCCTGGGCCGTGTAGATGAGCATGTGTCGGCAGAACACGGCGTGGTAGGGCGGTTCGTGGGCCAGGAAATCCGAGGCGAGCACGTCGCCCTCGAGGAAGCGGATGGACTCCAGGGCCGCCGGGGCCAGGACGAGCAGGTCGTCCTCCCTGTGCAGCCAGGGGCAGGGTTCGGGCAGGGGGGCGCGCAGGCTGTGCGGGCCGAAGCGGCCCGTGCGGGCCTGGGCCAGGGCCTCGGGGCAGGCGTCCACGGCGTCCACGCGGAAGTCCCTCGGAGCGAGGCCCGCGTCCAGCAGGGCCATGGCCGCCCCGGCAGGCTCCTCGCCGGTGGAGCAGGGGACGCAGAGCACGCGCACGGGCCTGGGCAGCGCAGGGGCCAGGCGGGCCAGGGCGCGGAAGGCCTCCGGGTCGCGGAAGAGCCAGGTTTCCTGGACCACGGCCTGGCCGCAGAAGAGGCGGCGCGCACCGGGGTCGGCGGCCAGGCGCGCGGGCAGCTCCCGTTCGTGCGCCAGGCCCAGCCGACCGGAGGCGATGCGCGCGGCGCGGCGCAGGCCGTCCTCGCCCACGGCTCGGGGGTCCAGCCCGGCCGCTTCCGCGGCGCGGCTGAAGAGGGTCACGGGGCGGCCTCCGCCGGGACCTGCCGGTCCGGGGCGTCGGCCGTCCGGCTCAGGGCGCGCAGGAGTTCCGAGGGCAGCACGCGGGCCACGTCGAGGATCTGCACCAGTTCCTCGCCCCCGGCGACCCCCGTGACCCACGGCGCGGCGGGCGCGCCCGGCGGGGCGACGGCGGCGGGGTCGATGGCCAGGGTCTTGAGCACGCGCTCGGCCATGAGTCCGACGGCCAGCCCCTCGGGCGTGGCGGCGCAGAGGATGCGCGTGGAGGCGAAGCGGCGCGAGGGCCGTCCGGCCAGGAGCACGGTGAGGTCGGCCACGGGAAGGCTTCGGCCCCGGAGGTTCATGAGCCCGGCAACATAAGGCGGCGCGCCGGGCAGGGGGGCCAGCTCCACCAGGGGGGCCACCTCGAGGATGTCCCGGGCGGGCACGGCGAAGCGCGCCCCGGCGGCGCGGAGGGTGACGCAGAGCATCTAGCGCTCCAGCTCGAAGCGGGCCAGGATGTCCTTGAGGCCCGCCGCCGTGGCGGTGAGGTCTTCGGCGGCCTGGCGGAATTCGGCCAGGGAGTCGCGGGTTTCGCCCGCCGCGTCGGCCAGCTGGGCGATGACCACGCTGATCTGGTCCGCGCCCTCGGCCTGGGCGCGCATGCCTTCGGTGACGGTGGAGAAGCGCGGGGTGAGGGCCTCGCCGGACTCGATGATGCGGCCCAGGCGGGTGTTGACGCCCTGGGATGTCTCGGCGGTCTGTTCGGCCAGGCCACGGAAGCCGTCCATGGCCCCGGCCCCGGCCTGGACCGAGGCCTGCATGTCGCGCACGGTGCGCTCGATGTCCAGGGCGGCGGCGGCGGTCTGGTCGGCCAGTCGGCGGATTTCGCGGGCCACCACCGCGAAGCCGGGGCCGAACTCCCCGGCCTTTTCGGCCTCGATGGCGGCGTTGAGCGAGAGCAGGTTGGTCTGGGTGGCGACCTTGGCGATGGTGGAGAGCAGTTGGCCGATGCCCGAGGCCTTCTCCCGGATGAGCGAGAGCTTGGCGGACATGTCGCGGCTGGCCTGGGAGAGGCCCAGCATGGCGTCGTCCATGAGCGCGAGGCTTTCTCGGCCTTCCACGGCCAGGGAGGAGGAGCGGTTGGCCAGGCCCAGCACCTCGCCCATGGTGTCGGCCAGGTTGGCGGCGGTGGCGGAGATCTCCTTGCTGGTGGCCCCCACCTCCACCGTGGAGGCCGCCTGCTGGGTGGCCGAGGCCTCGATCTGGCGGGCCGTGGCCGCGATGCGACCGGCCGAGGCCTGGAGCTGCTCGCCCGTGGCGTTGACGGCGGCCAGCAGGTTCTCCAGGCTGTGGATCATCACGGCCACGGCGGCGAAGAGCTGGCTGGTCTCGGAGCTGGAGGCGCGGCTGGCGCGCAGGCGCTCCGCGTTGCAGCTGCCCGAGGGGCAGGAGGCCTCCAGCAGGGCCGATGCCTGGGCAACCTTGCCGTCGGCGATGGTGGTGGCGATGCGGGCCACCCGGGCGATGGGCCGGGCGATGGACGTGGCGATGCCCCAGGCCAGCAGGCCCGCCCCCAGGATGGAGGCCAGGCTCACGCCCAGGGCCACGCCGAAGTGCAGGCGCAGGTGGCGCAGGCGATCCTCCAGGAGGCCCCGGAACTGGGCGTAGCACTGGTCCCACAGCTCGGCTCCGGCCTTGAGGGCCGCGTCCCCAGCCCGGGAATAGGCCTCCAGGTTCATGGAGGCCTCCCGCGCGGTGACGGACTTGGAGACGCGCAGGAAGGCCCGCGAGGTCTCGGCGTAGGCGTTGACGGCCTTGGGCAGCCCGGCGAGGCGGTCGCCGCCCATGGCCCGCTGGGCCTTGCCCAGCTTGTCCAGGATGCGCTCCACCACGGACTGCTCCCAGGCGGCGCTCACGGTGGCCATCTTGGCGCGTTCGACCTCGGCCCCGGGCAGCTTGGAGAGGGCGATCTGGCCGGAGTTGAGCAGAAGCCCCAGCCGCTCCTGGGCGCGGGGGATGTCGAAGACCAGCAGGTACATCAGGTAGTAGGTGGCCAGCTCGGGGTCCAGCACCAGCTGGGCCGAGTCGGCGATGTACTCGCGCAGCTCGGTGAGCATGCCCATGAACTGGGCCTGGGCGGCCACGGCGTGTTCGGGGCTGGAGGCGGGGGTGCGGGCGATGTCCGCCGCAGCCTTGACGAAGGCGGCAGGCTCAAGGTGCGAAAGGCCCAGGGGGGCCAGTTTGTCGGGGGTGAGCCCCAGGCAGTCGGCGTCGCGGTTGAGGCGTTTGGAGAGTTCGGTCCAGCGGTCGGCCAGGACGATGTCCAACTGGGCCAGGGGGGCGCTCACGTCGGCCCCGCCCATGCGGTCGATGACCAGCTTCACGTAGTGGGGCACGGCCTCGGCGATGTCCTCCAGGGGGTCCAGGGCGGCCACGCCCGCCAGCTCCACCCGGGCCAGGCGCAGGTCGCGCGCCATCTGCCCCAGCAGTAGGAAGAGCAGCAGGGCGATGGGCACGAGGAAGCTCGAGCAGCAAAGGGTCAGTTTCCCGGAAAGCTTGAGTTCGCGCCACCAGGCGATCATGAGGCTTGGTCCTTTGTGGAAGGGTGGGCTGCGGCGCACGCGGCGCGCAGGGCGGATTCCATGTCCCCGGCCAGGGAGGCCAGTTCGCCCAGGGCCAGGGCCAGTTCGGCGGAGGCGTCCAGCGCGCGACGGGCCGAGGGCGGCCCCTGGGCCGCCCGGCGGGCGGACTCCCCGGCCTGTAGCGCCGCGCCCTCCAGGGCCTTGGCCGCACGTTGCAGGCCCGCGACGGCTTCGCCCAGGCGCAGCCCGGCCTGGTCCATGCGCCGGGCGAAGGTGTCCATCTCCATCACTTCGGCGGCCACGGCCTGGCGCATGCGCGCCACGAGGCGCTCGATGTCCTCCGCGCCCATGGCCGCGGTGTCGGCCAGGCGGCGCACCTCGCGGGCCACCACCGCGAAGCCCCGGCCGTGCTCGCCGGCCTTCTCGGCCTCGATGGAGGCGTTGAGCGACAGCATGTTGGTCTGCTCGGCGATGGCGGCCATGCCGCCCACCAGGGCCTGGGCCTGCTCGGCCGTGGCCGAGATCACCGAGAGCTTGGCCGAAGCGCCCTGCGCGCCGGACCGGATGGCGGCCATGGCCTGTTCGAGGCTTTCCAGGGCGCCGCGCGCTTCTTCCAGGGCCTCGCGGGAGCGGTCCAGGGGGGGGAGTGCTCCCGCGGCGGCCTCCTCGCAGAAGCGGCTTGTGGAGAGCGCGGCCTGGATGTCGGAAGCCAGACCGGCAAGGGCGTCCTGCGGCAGGACGGCGTCCCGGGCGAGCAGCCCGGCCTTCTCCAGGAGCAGCCGCAGTTCCTCGGGGTCCGGCCCCTGCACGCTTTTGTGAGGCGCGGCGGGGGCGTCCTCCCGGGTCTCCCGCTGCGGCGCGCGCCCGCCGGACAGTGCCAGGCCGGCAAGTCCCCCGGCGACGGCCAGGAAGGCGCACGCCGCCAGCGCGGCCCCGAGGGGCGAGCGCCAGGCGAACAGCTCCTCGAAAAGCCACGGCAACAGCGCCGAAAACAGGCCCAGCAGGCCGCCCGCCACGGCAAGGATCCATCCGGAACGTCGCACCATGGACCTTCGTTACTCCGGGCGCGGAACGCGCGCAACACCCGATGGTTGAAGCCCCGGGAAAAAGGGGGTAGCGAAGCACCCATGAACCATGCGGCCGATCCGTACGTGAGCGTTCCCCGAGGGCGCTCGGGCCAGGAGGAACTTCAAGCCTGCCACGAGGCCCTGAAGCGACGCTCGTTCGCGCGGGCCCTGGACGCCGTGCCGGTGGTGGTGTTCGTGCTGTGCGCCACGCGCCAGATCGTCCTGGCCAACGCCCAGGCCCGGCAGGCCTCGGGGCGCACCATGAACGAGCTGCTGGGCATGCGCCCCGGCGAGGCCTTCGACTGCATCCACGCCCACCTGGAGGACGACGGCTGCGGCGCTTCGGAATTCTGCACCCGCTGCGGCGCGGTGCAGACCATCCTGCGCGGGCTCTCCGGCGAGCACTGCGTCAAGGAATGCAGCCTGCTGCGCCGGGGCGGCCACGGCGTGGAGGCCGTGGACCTCCAGGTGAGCGCGCGCCCCGTGGAACTGGACGGCCAGGCCTACGTGGTCTTCACCGTGCAGGACCAGGGCGACGTGAAGCGCCGCCGCACCCTGGAGCGCCTTTTCTTCCACGACGTGCTCAACACCGCCGGGGGGCTCACCGGGCTCATGGGGCTGCTCCGGGAAGACCTCCCCCAGCGCTTCCAGGGCGACGCGCGCTTCATCCACTCCACCCTGGAGCACCTTGTGGACGAGCTCAAGGCCCAGAAGGACCTGCTCGCCGCCGAGAACAACGAGCTGGAACCCGTGTTCGTCACCCTGGGCGCCAGGGCGCTCCTGGACGATGCGGCCCGCCTGGGCGCGAGCCTGCCGCAGGCCGAAGGGGGAGGCGTGCGCGTGGAGGCCTCGGGGCAGGACGCCCGCGTGCTGAGCGACCCGGTGCTGCTCAAGCGGGTGCTGGGCAACATGGTCAAGAACGCCGTGGAGGCCAGCGGCGCCGGCGACGTGGTGCGCCTGTGGTGCGAGAGCGGGGACGGCGTGGTGCGCTTCTGCGTGGCCAACCCCGCCGTGATGAGCGAGGACGTGCGCCTGCGCGTGTTCAAACGCAACTTCTCCACCAAGGGCAAGGGTCGGGGCCTGGGGGCCTACGGCATGCGCCTGCTGGGCGAGCGCTACCTGGGCGGGCGCGTGGGCTTCACCTCCCGCGCCCCCGAGGGAACCGTCTTCACCCTGGAACTGCCCAACCCCCCAGTCTCCTAGGCCTTCCGTGATCCGGCGCATCACCCTGGTGGACTTCATGGCCCACTCCCGCACCGAGCTGGAGTTGGCCCCGGGCCTCAACGTGCTTTGCGGCCCCAACAACACGGGAAAGTCCGCCGTGGTGGAGGCCCTGCGCTGCCTCACCTCCAACCCCGCGCCGCGCCACGTGATCCGCCACGGAGCCAAGGAAGCCCGCGTGGAGGTGCTTCTCGACGACGGCCGCCGCGTGGCCTGGGTGCGCCGCAAGAACCACGCCCTCTACGAGGTCTACGAGCCAGGCGCGGAGGAGCCCGAGGTCTACGCCAAGCTGGGCAAGAGCGGCGTGCCCCCCGAGGTGGCCGCCGTGCTCCGGCTTTCGCCCGTCGCCTTCGAGAAGGGCGAGTCCGTGGACGTGCACCTTGCGGGGCAGCGCCAGCCCATCTTCCTTCTGGACCAGCCGGGGTCGCTCCTGGCCGACTTCCTGGCCTCCTCCACCGAGAGCGCCCACCTCATGGCCATGCAGGACCTCCTGCGCGAGAAGACCCGCCGCGCCAAGACCGTCGCGCGCGACCTGGAAACCGGGCTGGAGCGCGTGCGCCGGGGCCTGGAGGGCCTGCGCGGGCTGCCCGCCCTGGCCCTTGGTCTGGAGAACCTGCGCGAGGAGGGCCGCGTCCTGGAGGCCCGCCAGGCCGAACCCCGCGCCCTGGAGTTCCTGGCCGGGCGGATGGAGGCGCTCGCGCTGGCGCGCGCCCGGCTGCGCGCCCGGCAGGAGACGCTCTCGCGACTTGCTCCGCCCCCCGCCCCGGCCCCCTGCGCCGGGCTGGACGCCCTGCTGGAGGGCCTCACGCGGCTGAACGCCCGCAGGGACGCCGCCCGGCGCGCCCTGGCGGCCCTGGCCCCCCTGGCCGAGCCGCCCCGGCCCGCGCCCGCCGGGGAGCTGGCCGGGCTCCTGGAGCGCCTCGAGGCCGTTCGGGCCGCGCGCGCCCGGGCCTCGCGCCGGGCCGGGCTGCTGGCCGAACTTCCGCACCCGCCCGCCGTGGCCGATCCAGCGCCCCTGGCCGCTCTCGCCGAGTCCCTGGAGACCCTGCGCGCCCGCGTGGAGAAGGGCAAAGCCTGGCTGGCCCGGCGCGAGCGGGACCTCGACACCCTGGCCGCGCGCGTGGCCGCCCGCCTGGAGCAGGCCGGGGAGTGCCCCCTGTGCGGCTCGGCCATGGACCTGGAGCGCTTCCTGCGCCGGGAGGGCGCGCGTGGAACTGCCTAGGATCGAGGCCCGGGGCCTCTTCGTGGTCTGCGATCCCCACGTGGCCGCCTCGCCCCCGGGGCACCGCCTGGAGGGCTACCGCGAGCAGGTGCTGGCCAAGCTGGCCGCCTGCCTGGACCGCGCCCGCGCGCTGGAATGCCATCCCGTGATCCCGGGGGACCTCTTCCACTGGCCGCGCGAGAACCCCAACTCCCTGCTGGTGGAGCTCATCGAGCTCTTCCGGCCGCAGCGCCCCACGGTGCTCCCCGGCAACCACGACAAGTACCTCGCGCGCTTCACGCCCGACGTGTCCCTGGCCGTGCTGGCCGCCGCAGGGGCCGTGCGCCTGGCCGAGAGGCCCGGACCGGCCTTCCGGCTGGAGACGCCCTCGGGCTCCGTGCTCGTGGGGGCCTCGCCCGACGGCGCGCCCCTGCCGCGCCACGTGGAGCGCGCCGGGGCCGTGGAGACCGTGTGGTTCTCCCACCACTCGGTGGGCTTTCCGGACTTCCAGGAGGGCCTGGTGGCTCCGCGCCCCATCGAGGGGCTGGACTGGCTGATCAACGGGCACATCCACCGGCCCCAGCCCATGGTGGTCAAGGGCGGCACGCGCTGGTGCAATCCGGGCAACGTGACACGGCTCACCTTCACGGCCCGCACCCGGGAGCGCGTGCCTTCGGCGTGGATCTGGCGTCCCGGGGCCGGGGAGCTG
>NZ_JBZVFJ010000082.1:0-17636 GCF_058402725.1 Fundidesulfovibrio sp.
CCGCGAAGGCGGCCGTACCGTTGGCGCCGGTGTCGTGACCGAGATCATGGAGTAGGACAATGCGCCTGAACATCATCTTGCAGTGCACCGAGTGCAAGCGCAAGAATTACGCGACGGAAAAGAACAAGAAGAATACGACCGGACGGCTCGAGGTGAAAAAGTATTGTCCCTGGGACAAGAAACACACCGTGCACCGCGAGGCTAAATAGTCGGGCCGTATAACGCAGGGCAGTAGCTCCAACGGCAGAGCATCGGACTCCAAATCCGAGGGTTGTGGGTTCGAATCCCTCCTGCCCTGCCATCTTTCCCGGTAGGCGCAAATGGCCGCAAAAAAGGCGAAAACCGGCGATGCGGCGGAGAATGAAACCTCCGCCGCGTCTTCGGTGACGGGCAAAGTCGAGGAGTTCAAGGAATTCCTCGAACTGTCCAAGGTGGAGATCAAGAAGGTCACCTGGCCCACGAAGCGGGAGACCATCACCACCTCCGTGGCAGTGCTTGTCCTGGTGGTCGTGATGACCCTCTTTCTGGGCATCGTCGATCTTGGGCTTTCCAAACTGATCGAGTACATCTTGTCATGACCGAGAACACGCTCGACATCCCTGCGCCCGACGAGTCCAAGGCGCGTTGGTACATCGTCCACACCTATTCCGGGTTCGAGAACAGGGTGGAGCAGACCATTCGCGAAATGATGCGTACGGGGCAGGACGAAGGGGCCATCGAAGAGGTGGTCGTACCTACCGAGAAGGTGATCGAACTGGTCAAGGGCGAGAAGCGGACCTCTACCAGGAAGTTCTACCCCGGCTACGTGATGATCAAGATGGCCATGCACGACAAGTCCTGGCACTTGGTCCAAGAAATTCCCAGGGTCACCGGGTTTGTCGGAGGAAAGAACCGTCCGACCCCCATGCGCGACTCCGAAGCCCTGCGCGTGCTCTCCTTGATGGAAAGCCGTCAGGAGCAGCCGCGTCCCAAGTTCAATTTCGACCGCGGCGACGAGGTCCGGGTCATCGACGGGCCTTTCGGCGGGTTCAACGCCCTCGTGGAGGACGTGAACTACGACAAGGGCAAGCTCAAGGTCTCCGTGTCCATTTTCGGCCGCCAGACCCCCGTCGAGCTCGACTTCGTGCAGGTGACCAAAAACTAGCGGGCCTCCCGGTCCGCCTCCCGATCAAAGGACGACACGACCATGGCCAAGAAAGAAGTCGCCAAAATCAAGCTGCAGCTGCCGGCCGGCAAGGCCAACCCCTCGCCCCCGGTCGGCCCCGCCCTGGGCCAGCACGGCGTGAACATCATGGAGTTCTGCAAGGCGTACAACGCCAAGACGCAGGACCAGATCGGCATGACCATCCCCGTGGTCATCACGGTCTACGCCGACCGCTCCTTCACCTTCATCACCAAGACCCCCCCGGCCTCGGTGCTGCTGGTCAAGGCCGCCAAGGTGGAAAAGGGCTCCGGCGAGCCCAACAAGAACAAGGTCGGCAAGGTGACTCGCGCCCAGGTCGAGGAGATCGCCAAGCTCAAGATGCAGGACATGACCGCCAAGGACCTGGACGCCGCCATGAACACCATCATGGGAACGGCTCGCAGCATGGGTCTGGACGTCGTGAGCTAAAAAGGAATACCGCCATGCCCAAGCACGGAAAGAAATACCGCTCCGCCGTCGAAGGCGTCGATCAGACACTGAAGTTCGACCTCTCCGACGCCGTCAAGAAGGCGATCGAGGCCGGCCCCGCCAAGTTCGACGAGACCGTGGACGTGGCCGTCTGCCTCGGCGTCGATCCCAAATACTCCGACCAGATGGTGCGCGGCGCCGTCACCCTGCCGCACGGCCTGGGCAAGACCATCCGCGTGGCCGTGTTCTGCAAGGGCGACAAGGTCGCCGAAGCCAAGGCCGCCGGCGCCGACATCGTGGGCGCCGAAGACCTGGTGGAGCAGATCCAGGGCGGCATGCTCGACTTCGACAAAGCCGTCGCCACCCCGGACATGATGGCCCTGGTCGGCAAGATCGGACGCGTTCTCGGCCCCCGCGGGCTGATGCCCAACGCAAAGACCGGCACCGTGACCATGAACGTCACCGACGCCGTGAAGGAGCTCAAGGCCGGTCGCGTGGAGTTCCGCGTGGACAAGGCCGGTGTGCTCCACGCCCCGCTGGGCAAGAAGAGCTTCGGCCCGGACAAGATTCTCGAAAACTTCAAGGCGCTGCTCGACACCGTGATCCGCCTGAAGCCCAGCGCGGCCAAGGGCACCTATCTGAAGTCCATGGCCGTGGCCACCACCATGGGGCCTGGCTTCAAGATCGACACCACCACGGTGAAGAAGTTTCTCGAAGGCTAGAGTTTACCCGGAAGTAAGTCAATGACAGCGGGTGGGGTTTGGCCCCTTAATAGCCCGCCGAGGCATGCCGCTTTGGCTTGCTTCCACCCTATAACCCTGGAGGAGGCAGACCTTGCAAACTCGCGAAGAAAAAGCCGAGATCATTGAGAAAATCAAGGATCGGGCTGGTCGCGCGAGCATTGCCGTGGTCACCGATTTCAAGGGCCTGACGGTGGAAGAGGTGACTGGCCTGAGAGTCAAACTCCGCGACGCGGGGGTTGATTTCCAGGTAGTCAAGAACACCCTGGCCCGGATCGCGTTGACCGGCAGCCCGCATGACTCGATCAAGGAACGGTTCAAGGAGCAGTGCGCCGTGGCATTCGGCTACGACGACCCTGTCGCCTGCGCCAAGGCCCTTGTCGACTACGCCAAAACCAACAAGAAGTTCTCCGTCCGATTCGCCAGCCTGCAGGGCCAGGTGATCGACGAGGCCGGACTCAAGGCCCTTTCCATGCTGCCCAGCAAGCCTCAGCTGCTGGCCCAGGTGCTTGGGACCATGAACGCCGTGCCCACGAACTTCGTGTCCGTCCTGGCCAACGTGATGCGTGGCGTGTTGAACGTGCTCACGGCCCTCAAAGACAAAAAAGAAGCCGCTTAAGCCAAAGCGCCCTGAAGGAGAAGACGCAATGTCCGACGTGACCAAAGAGCAGGTTGTCGATTTCATCGCCAATATGACCGTTCTCGAGCTCTCCCAGTTCATCAAGGAGCTTGAGGAGAAGTTCGGCGTGTCCGCCGCCGCCCCCATGGCCGCCATGCCCATGATGGCCATGCCCGGCGCCGAAGCCGCCGCCGAAGTGGAAGAGAAGACCGAGTTCGACGTGATCCTCACCGGCTCCGGCGCCAACAAGATCAACGTGATCAAGGTTGTGCGCGCCCTCACCGGCCTGGGCCTGAAGGAAGCCAAGGACAAGGTCGACACCCTGCCCTCCACCCTGAAGGAAGCCGTGTCCAAGGCCGACGCCGAAGACGCCAAGAAGCAGCTTGAAGAGGCCGGCGCCACTTGCGAAATTAAGTAGATTGTTGCAAGACAACACATCGACCCGAAAGAGCGCACCCCCCGCAAGGGGGGAGTGCGCTCTTTCGCGCTTTCGTTTGCAATCCCGCTAATCGCCAATGATTCCGGCGGGTTAAATATATAGGGCATCGAGGCCCAGGCCAGACCGGGAACGCCCCGGAATTCCGTGAAGGCCGTCCGGCCTGTCCGGCGGCTCAACACCACTTCTCTTCGAGGGAACAATGGCCCAGCTGACCAAGAGTTTCGGCAAGGTCGACGACTCCGTTACCATCCCCCACCTTCTCAACCTGCAGGTCGACTCCTACGATCTCTTCCTGCAGCGCGACGTTCCGCCTGCCTCCCGTGCCGACGCCGGCCTGGAGGGCGTGTTCCGCTCCGTCTTCCCCATTGAGGACTTCAACAAGACCGCAAGCCTCGAATACGTCAACTACGAAATCGGGGAACCCAAATACGACGTTCCCGAGTGCATTTCCAAGGGCCTCACGCTTGAAGCTCCCTTGCGCATCAAGGTCCGCCTCGTGGTCTACGACGTGGACGAAGAGACCGAAAACCGCACCATCCGCGACATCAAGGAACAGGTGATCTACTTCGGCACCGTTCCCCTGATGACTGAGAAGGGCACCTTCATCATCAACGGCACCGAGCGCGTCATCGTCAACCAGCTCCAGCGCTCGCCCGGCATCATTTTCGAGCACGACTCCGGCAAGACCCACACCTCCCGCAAGGTGCTCTATTCCTGCCGCGTGATTCCCATGCGCGGATCGTGGCTCGACTTCGATTTCGACCACAAGGACATCCTTTACGTCCGCATCGACCGCCGCAGGAAGATGCCGGCCACCATCCTCCTGAAGGCCATGGGGATGTCCAAGACCGATATTCTCTCCTATTTCTACGACATCGAGCATTACTTCTTCCAGGGCGACCGCGTCTTCCGCGAGGTCCAGCCCCAGTACTACCGCAAGGAAAAGGCCTGGTCCGACATCTCCGGAACAGACGGCAAGGTCATCGCCGGCGTCGACAAGCCCATCACCAAGCGCGCCTGGCGGCTCATCCAGGAAGCGGGCATCGACCGCATCCCCGTCGACCCCGTGTCGCTCGAGGGCCTTTTCGTGGCCAAGGACTTTGCCGACCCCAACACCGGCGAGGTGGTCTGCGAACCCGGCGACGAGTTGACGCCCGCGCTCATCGAACGCCTGCGCGACCTGGGCGTGGATTCCATCCCCACCCTCTTCACCAAGGGCATGGACGTCTCCAGCTCGCTGCGCGACACCCTCCTGCTGGACAAGACCGCCGACATCACCGCCGCCCAGGTGGAGATCTACCGCCGTCTGCGCCCCAGCTCGCCCCCGACTCCGGAGATCGCGGCCAACTTCTTCGAGAACCTCTTCCGCAACCCGGACTACTACGACCTCTCGCCCGTGGGCCGCTACAAGCTCAACTCGCGCCTGAAGGTCGACCAGCCGCTCGATTTCCGCACGCTCTCCAACGACGACATCCTCAAGGCGATCAAGCACCTGATCTACCTTAAGGATTCGCACGGCCCCGCCGACGACATCGACCACCTGGGCAACCGCCGGGTTCGTCCCGTGGGCGAACTGGTGGAGAACCAGTACCGCATCGGCCTCGTGCGCATGGAGCGCGCCATCAAGGAACGCATGAGCCTCCAGGAAGTGGCCACGCTCATGCCCCATGACCTCATCAACCCCAAGCCGGTGGCGGCCGTGCTCAAGGAGTTCTTCGGGACCTCCCAGCTCTCCCAGTTCATGGACCAGACCAACCCGCTCTCCGAGGTCACCCACAAGCGCAGGCTTTCGGCCCTTGGCCCCGGCGGCCTTACCCGCGAGCGCGCGGGCTTCGAGGTGCGCGACGTGCACACCTCCCACTACGGCCGCATCTGCCCCATCGAGACGCCGGAAGGGCCGAACATCGGCCTCATCGTCTCCCTGACCACCTACTCCAAGGTGAACGACTTCGGCTTCATCGAGACCCCCTACCTCGTGGTCAAGGACAGCCAGGTCACTGACGAAGTGGTCTACATGGACGCCACCCGCGAGATCGACGAGGTGGTGGCGGCGGCCTCCACGCCGCTGGACCCCGAGAACCGTTTCATGACCCCCTTCGTCAACGGGCGCATCAAGGGCGACCAGCTCCCCGTGCCCATCGAGACGGTCACGCTCATGGACGTGTCGCCCGGCCAGATCGTGTCGGTGTCCGCAGCGCTCATCCCCTTCCTGGAGCATGACGACGCCAACCGCGCGCTCATGGGCTCCAACATGCAGCGCCAGGCCGTGCCGCTCATCCGGTGCGACCAGCCCCTGGTGGGCACCGGCATGGAAGGCGCGGTGGCCCAGGACTCGGGCTCCTGCCTTCTGGCCGAGGAGAACGGCGTGGTGCACTACGCCGACGCAGAACGCATCGTGGTGCGCTACGACAACGGCCTCTCGCCCCATACCGGCGGCGTGAAGGCCTATGAACTGCTCAAGTTCCACAAGTCCAACCAGAACACCTGCTTCGGACAGCAGCCCCGCGTGCTGGTGAACCAGCGCGTGAAAAAGGGCGACGTGCTGGCCGACGGCCCCGGCATCCGCGACGGCGAGCTGGCCCTGGGCAAGAACCTGCTCGTGGCCTTCATGCCCTGGTGCGGCTACAACTTCGAGGACTCCATCCTCATCTCCGAGCGCGTGGTGAAGGAAGACGTCTTCACCTCCATGCACATTGAGGAATTCGAAGTGGTGGCCCGCGACACCAAGCTGGGACCCGAGGAAATCACCCGGGACATCCCCAACGTCGGCGAGGAGATGCTCAAGAACCTCGACGACTGCGGCATCATCCGCATCGGCGCCAAGGTGAAGCCCGAGGACATCCTGGTGGGCAAGATCACCCCCAAGGGCGAAACCCAGCTCACCCCCGAAGAGAAGCTCCTGCGCGCAATCTTCGGCGACAAGGCCCGCGACGTGAAGAACACCTCCCTCAAGGTGCCGCCAGGCATCGAGGGCACGGTGATCGACGTGCGCGTCTTCAACCGCCGCTCCGGCGAGAAGGACGACCGCACCAAGCAGATCGAGGATGCCGAGCTCAACAAGATCGACATCAAGGAAGGCCAGCACATCGACGGCATCACCACCCAGATGCGCGCGCGCATCTGGGAGTTCGCCCAGGGCAAGTCCATCGGACAGACCCTCATGGGCAAGAAGAAGGGCGAAGTGCTCGTGGAGGCCGGACACCCCATCCGCCAGGACGTGTTCGACACCCTGCCCGTGAAGAAGCTGGCCAACCTCTTCCAGTCCAAGGACATCAACGACCGCATCGCGGACCTGCTGGAATCCTACGATCGCCAGGTGCGCTTCGTGAAGGAAGTCTACGAGTCCAAGCGCGGCAAGGCCGTGGAAGGCGACGATCTGCCCCCGGGCGTGATCAAGATGGTCAAGGTGTATGTGGCCGTGAAACGCAAGCTCCAGGTGGGCGACAAGATGGCCGGCCGCCACGGCAACAAGGGCGTCGTCTCGTGCATCCTGCCCGCAGAGGACATGCCCTTCTTCGCCGACGGCTCCCCTGTGGACATCGTGCTCAACCCCCTGGGCGTGCCCTCGCGCATGAACATCGGCCAGATCATGGAGACCCACCTCGGATGGGCCGCCAAGGAACTGGGACACCAGCTGGCCACCATGGTGGAGCAGGGCCTGCACGTGAAGGACCTGCGCGAGCAGGTGAAAAAGACCTTCGAATCGCCCCTTACCGACAAGCTCGTGGACGAACTGGAAGACGCCGAATTCGTGGCCGCCGTGAAGAAGCTGCGCCAGGGCATCGTCTGCAAGACCCCGGTGTTCGACGGCGCTTCCGAGGAAGAGATCTGGGGCTGGCTCGTGAAGGCCGGCCTGCCCGAGGACGGCAAGGCCAGGCTCTACGACGGACGCACCGGCGAGGCCTTCCACCGCTCCGTCACCGTGGGCATCATGTACATGCTGAAGCTCCACCACCTGGTGGATGAAAAGATACACGCCCGCTCCACGGGCCCATACTCGCTGGTCACCCAGCAGCCGCTGGGCGGCAAGGCCCAGTTCGGCGGCCAGCGCCTGGGCGAAATGGAAGTCTGGGCCTTGGAGGCCTACGGCGCCTCGTACCTCCTGCAGGAGTTCCTCACCGTCAAGTCCGACGACGTGGGCGGACGCGTGAAGATGTACGAGAAGATCGTCAAGGGCGACAACTTCCTGGAAGCGGGGCTGCCCGAGTCCTTCAACGTTCTGGTCAAGGAGCTCATGAGCCTTGGCCTGGACGTGGACCTCATCCAGGACGAAAAGAAGATGAAGGCCGCCGCCCGCCGCTAGGGGCAAGGCCCGACGACGCGCCGATTGATCCGGTCCCCGGGTTCGCCCGGGGACCGGCCACGATACGAAGACTGGACGACCCAACAACCACGCGAGGGTGACCATGTCCCTGGACGACCTGTTCAGCCTGAGAGGCACAGCGGCCACGCAGCTCTCCAGCCGCACGCTCAAGGCCATCAAGATATCCATCGCCTCCCCCGAGAAGATCCGTGAATGGAGCTTCGGCGAGGTGAAGAAGCCCGAGACCATCAACTACCGCACCTTCAAGCCGGAGCGCGACGGCCTCTTCTGCGCCAAGATCTTCGGCCCCGTGAAGGACTACGAGTGCAACTGCGGCAAGTACAAGCGCATGAAGCACCGCGGCATCGTGTGCGAGAAGTGCGGCGTGGAGGTCATCGCCTCCAAGGTCCGCCGCGAGCGCATGGGCCATATCGAACTGGCCGCTCCCGTGGCCCACATCTGGTTCCTGAAAACCCTGCCCTCCAAGATCGGCACCCTGCTCGACATGACCATGGTGGACCTGGAGAAGGTGCTCTATTTCGACTCCTACGTGGTCATCGACCCCAAGGAGACCAACCTCCAGCGCCTCCAGGTGATCAGCGAAGACCAGTACCTCCAGATCATCGACCACTACGGCGAGGACGCCGTCACCGTGGGCATGGGCGCCGAGGCCATCCGCTCCTTCATCGAGGAGATCGACCTGGCCAAGCTGCGGGCCGAGCTGCGCGAGGAATCGCTCACCACCCGCTCCCAGACCAAGAAGAAGAAGATCATCAAGCGCCTGAAGATCGTCGAGGCGTTCCTGGAGTCCAACAACAAGCCCGAGTGGATGGTCATGGAAGTGATTCCTGTCATCCCGCCCGAGCTGCGCCCCCTGGTCCCCCTGGACGGCGGCCGCTTCGCCACCTCGGACCTGAACGACCTCTACCGCCGCGTGATCAACCGCAACAACCGCCTGAAGCGGCTCTTGGAGCTGGGCGCGCCGGACATCATCATCCGCAACGAGAAGCGCATGCTTCAGGAGGCCGTGGACGCCCTGTTCGACAACGGCCGCCGGGGCCGCGCCATCACGGGCACCAACGGCCGCCCTCTCAAGTCCCTCTCGGACATGATCAAGGGCAAGCAGGGCCGCTTCCGCCAGAACCTCTTGGGCAAGCGCGTGGACTACTCGGGCCGTTCCGTCATCGTGGTGGGCCCCAAGCTGAAGCTGCACCAGTGCGGTCTGCCCAAGAAGATGGCCCTGGAACTCTTCAAGCCCTTCATCTACGCCAAGCTGGAGGAGAAGGGCCTGGCCACCACCATCAAGACCGCCAAGAAGATGGTGGAACGCGAAGAACTGGTGGTCTGGGACATCCTTGAAGACGTGGTGCGCGAATACCCCATCATGCTCAACCGCGCCCCCACGCTGCACAGGCTGGGCATCCAGTCCTTCGAGCCCACCCTGGTGGAAGGCAAGGCCATCCAGCTGCACCCCCTGGTCTGCGCCGCCTACAACGCCGACTTCGACGGCGACCAGATGGCCGTGCACGTGCCCCTCTCCGTGGAGGCCCAGATCGAGTGCCGCGTGCTCATGATGAGCACCAACAACATCCTCTCGCCCGCCAACGGCAACCCCATCATCGTGCCCTCCCAGGACATCGTGCTGGGGCTCTACTACCTCACCGTGGAGCGCAGCTTCCAGCCCGGCGAAGGCAAGGTGTTCGCCAACCCCATGGAGTGCATCACCGCGCACCATGCAGGCATCGTGCACCTGCACGCCCGGGTGAAGGTGCGCATGGACGGCAAGCTGGTGCTCACCAGCCCCGGACGCATCATGGTGGGCGAGCTGCTGCCCCCCGAGGCCCCGTTCGAGCTGGTGAACACCGTGCTCAACAAGAAGTCCATCGGCCGCCTTGTGAGCGAGGTCTACCGCCTGGCCGGAACCAAGGCCACGGTGCTCCTCTGCGACCACCTGAAGGACCTGGGCTTCGAGTACGCCACCCGCGCTGGCGTCTCCATCGGCGTGAAGGACTTGACCATCCCGCGCATGAAGGCCGTGATCCTGGAGAAGTCCACCAACGAGGTGGACGAGATCCAGCAGCAGTACGCCGAGGGCATCATCACCCGCACGGAAAAGTACAACAAGGTCGTGGACGTGTGGACCAAGGCCACCAACGACGTGGCCTCCGAGATGATGAAGGAGATCTCCACCGACCTCATGGTGGACGAGAAGTCCGGCAAGGAGGAGCGCAACACCTCCTTCAACGCCATCTTCATGATGACCCACTCCGGATCGCGAGGCAACCCCGACCAGATGCGCCAGCTCGCGGGCATGCGCGGCCTCATGGCCAAGCCCTCCGGCGAGATCATCGAAACGCCCATCACGTCCAACTTCCGTGAAGGCCTCTCGGTGGCGCAGTACTTCAACTCCACCCACGGCGCTCGTAAGGGCCTTGCCGACACGGCGCTCAAGACGGCCAACTCCGGCTACCTCACCCGCCGCCTCGTGGACGTGGTGCAGGACGTGATCATCACCGAGATCGACTGCGGCACCGTGGACGGCCTGGAGATCAAGCACTACGAGAAGTCGGGCGAGATCAAACAGCGCCTGGCCGAGCGCGCCCTGGGCCGCGTGGTCATGTTCGACGTGTTCGACCCCGAGACCTATGAGGTGCTCATCCCCGCCAACACGGTGGTGGACGAGACCTGGGCCCTGCGCATCGAGGAGCTGGGCCTGCCCAACCTGACCATCCGCTCCACGCTCACCTGCCAGTCCGGGCAGGGCGTGTGCGCCATGTGCTACGGCCGAGATCTGGCGCGCGGGCACCTGGTCAACGTGGGCGAGACCGTGGGCATCATCGCCGCGCAGTCCATCGGCGAACCCGGCACGCAGCTGACCATGCGCACCTTCCACATCGGCGGCACGGCGGCCCGCGAAATCGAAAAGTCGTCCATCCCGGCGCAGCACGCCGGCCGCGCGGTGCTCCACCGCATCAAGCTGGTGAAGAACCAGGAAGGCGTGCAGATCGTCCTGGGCAAGTCCGGCCAGGTGTCCATCGTGGACGACCAGGGCCGCGAGCGCGAGAAGTACTCCCTGCCCTCGGGCGCGCGCCTCATGGTCACCGACGGACAGGTCATCAAGAAGGACCAGATCCTCGCCGAATGGGACCCCTTCAACGAACCCTTCGTCACCGACGTCGAAGGCATGGTGAAATTCACCGACATCATCGAAGGCAAGACCTACCAGGAGAAGGTGGACGACGCCACCAAGCGCGCCACCCAGACCATCATCGAATACCGCACCACGCCCTATCGCCCCACCATCACCGTGGTGGGCGACGACGGCCAGGCCAAGATCCGCCCGGGAACCAACTCGGCGGCCATCTTCCAGCTGCCCGTGGGCGCCATCATCATGATCCGCGACGGCGAGCCCGTGAAGGCCGGTGACGTGCTGGCCCGCAAGCCTCGCGAATCCTCCAAGACCAAGGACATCGTGGGCGGCCTTCCCCGCGTGGCCGAGCTCTTCGAGGTGCGCAAACCCAAGGACCTCGCCGTGGTCTCCGAAATCGACGGCATCGTCTCCTTCGGCCCAGAGACCAAGGGCAAGCGCAAGGTCATCGTCACCCCCGAGACCGGCGACCCCAAGGATTACCTCGTGCCGCGCGGCAAGCACATCACGGCCCAGGAGGGCGACTTCGTGGAAGCCGGCGAGTGCCTCACCGAAGGCAACCCCGAACTGCACGACATCCTGAAGATCAAGGGCGAGAAGGTTCTTGCGCGCTACCTGGTGGAAGAAATCCAGGACGTGTACCGCTTCCAGGGCGTTAACATCAACGACAAGCACATCGAGATCATCGTGCGCCAGATGCTCAAGAAGGTGGCCGTCACCGATTCCGGAGACACCAACTTCCTCATCGGCGAACAGGTGGACAAGGCCAAGTTCATGGAGGAGAACGCCCGCGTGATGCAGGAGGGCCTCAAGCCCGCCGTGGCCGAGCCCCTGGTGCTGGGCATCACCCAGTCCAGCCTCTCCACGGACTCCTTCATCTCCGCCGCCTCCTTCCAGGAGACCACCAAGGTGCTCACCGAAGCCTCCCTCATGGGCAAGGAAGACCACCTGCGCGGCCTCAAGGAAAACGTCATCGTGGGCCGCCTCATCCCCGCCGGCACCGGCTACCGCCGCTACATGGACACCGAGATCGAGGTGCCCGAACAGCCCGAACGCCCCGAGCGCTTCGTGGACGACCTGGAGGAAACCTCCGCCTCCTACCTGGACCAGTAAGCTCCAGGCAGACGGATCCTCACATGGCGGCCCTGAAAAGGGCCGCCTTTTTTATGTCGCCCTGCGACATCCGGTCGTGGCCCGGAAGGCGAAGGGCAGCGGGGCAGGGCGGGAGGAACCTGCAATGGTCGTAAAGCATGCCTTCGGATATTCCCTCGCATGGCGGAGTTCACCATACAGAAGGGCTTCGTGCCGCTGCATGCCATGCAATCACTGGTCTTGACTCCGTCGGAGGGCGCCTCGGAGAAATCCCGCGAGCATCGGCTTCAGGGATAAGCGGTCGAGCGCAGAAGAGAGGGGGGCGGGCGACTCGGGATCAGCGCATCATTGGGTACGAAATTCGACCGAGTAGCGCATGCCTCGCGTCGAGTCCAGGTGCAACTCGCCCTCAAGCTGGTCTGCCAGGCTGCGCACGAGCAGCAGTCCCAGGGTTCCGCCCGACTCGAGCAGGCGTTCATCGGGCATGCCTGGGCCGTCATCGGCCACGAGCAGCACGGCCCGGCCATCTCCTGCAGGGAGCAGGGAAACCTCCAGCCTCCCTCTACGCCCACCTGCGAAGGCGTACTTGAAGGCGTTGGTGACCAGTTCGTTGATCAGGAGCCCCAGGGGGATGGCGCGCTCGATGGTCAGGCGAACGTCGCGAGCCTCGATGTCCAGCGCGACGATTCCCTCGGGTTGGCGGTGTGCGTCCGCGATGTGTTGCACCAACGCGGGGACGTAATGGTCCATGTGCACGGCTGAGAGGTCTTCCGAGCGGTAAAGGTGCTCATGGACGAGGGCCATGGCAAGAATGCGGTCGCGGACACGGGAAAGTCCGGAGCGTTCATCGTCGGGATTCGTGTCGGCTTGGAGGCTCAATAGGCTCAAGATGATCTGGAGGTTGTTCTTCACGCGATGATGGATTTCGCGCAACATCAACTCCTTCTCGCGCAGGGAGCGAAGCAGGGCGTCCTCGGTTCGGCAGGCCTCGGTGATGTCGATGTTGATCCCCAGGATGCCGATGGTGCAGCCGTCGACGTCCGGCAGGGGCCCGAGAACGGTCTGGACTTGTCTCTTCGATCCGCCTGGGAGCGTCTGCTCGTCCTGGACGGTGAAGGTCTCCCCGCCATAAGCCCGGAGGTTGTTGGCCTCCCAACGCCGCAAGGTGATCTCCGGGATGCCCTCGGCCTCGAACGGCAGGCCGCGCAGATCCCCCCAGGCCTTTACGCAGGAATCGCTCTGGAAAATGACGCGACCGTCACGGTCTCTGGCCCAGGCCTCCACGGGGAGGTTGTGGAGCAGGGTTCCGAACAGGGCGTCCTGGCGGCGCCGGGCGGCGTCCACCTGGGTGGCGTCGCTCAGCCAGCGACGGGCAAAAAGGGCCAGCAGGAGCACCAGAATGATGCCCGCCGCGCAGAATCCGGCATTGATGAAGGCCTTCACGCGCCACTGGGCGAGCACCTGGGCGCGGTCTTCGGAGACCACCAGCACGAGGTCGCCCGGGTGTGCGAGGCGGTGGAAGGTGACGAGTCGCTCCAGTCCGTCGAGCGTGTTGACCACCCGGTAATCCGCGGAATCCAGGCCGGAGGCCATGAACTGTTCGGTGGTCGGCAGGCCCTTCACGGAGCGCCCGGCCTGACCCTCCAGGAAGGGAACGCGCAGCCTGATGACATAGTCGCGACCCAGGAGCACAACCGACCCGTTGCGCCCGGAGATGGCCGCAGAAAGCGGCGTGATGAAGAAGTCCGGATTGATGCCGACGGCCACAACGCCCAGGAATTCACCGTCCGGCCTAAGTATGGGCCGGGACAGGGCCATGAGCTGACCGCCCACGAAGGCGTCGAAAGGTTCCGAGAGAAACAGCGCATCGATCTTGGAGCCCTGATGCACTTTGAAAAAGGAACGGTGGCTGAGGCCGATGCCCACGGCTTCGGGCACGGAGGAGCCGCGCAGGATGCCCGCCGGGTCCAGGAGGCCGATGGTCTCGATGAAGGGGAACGCCTCCTTGAGGGCCATGCATTTTTGCAGGAGGGCAGGGGAGTCCAGGGGGAGCAGGACCGCCTCGCGGGCGATCCTCGCCAACTGGTCGTCCACCAGGCGTAGGTTGGCGGAAAACTGCGCGTCGGCGGTTTGGGCCAGGGCGTAACGGAAGGCCCGGGACTCACGGAGCGTGCTGGAATGGTCCTGTTGGATGCTGAAGGCGGTGATCCCCAGGAGCGTCAGGGCGGCTCCGAAGGCGACGACCCAGATGGAGCGCGCCGCAGCCACGCCAAGTCGGGAGTCCGGAGAGGGAGGCCTGGGGTCTGCCATGGTCCGAAACCTGCGGAAACCTGGAAAAGAGTTCATGCGGGTGCAAATTAATCCATCCGTATCGAAGAAGGCAAGTTCCGTACAGAAGCTGAGCTCCTGAAGAATCGGAGGGGAATTCGGCCGAAATCTCTTGCCAACGCCTCGGCGGGTTGCTATCAAGACCTGCTTTCAGCGAGTCGCACGGTTTTCCGCGGCCAGTGACTGAACGGGAGGGCAGGTCTCTCCGCGCAGTCCAGTGTCGGCGCATTCCTCCCGGAGCCCGCTTGACAGGACCGGGATTTTTGTCTACTGCCGTGCGCCCTTGCAAAATTCACAACGCGAACGGAGCGAAGCATGCCCACGATCAACCAGCTCATCAACAAAGAGCGGGTGAAGCAGACCAAGCGCAAGAAGACCCCGGCTCTGCAAGCCTGCCCGCAGCGCCGCGGCGTGTGCACCCGCGTGTACACCACCACCCCCAAGAAGCCCAACTCGGCTCTGCGCAAGGTCGCGCGCGTGCGCCTGACCAACGGCATCGAGGTGACGAGCTACATCCCGGGCGAAGGCCACAACCTTCAGGAACACTCCGTGGTGATGATCCGCGGCGGCCGCGTGAAGGACCTTCCCGGCGTGCGCTACCACATCGTCCGCGGCACCCTGGACACTTCCGGCGTCGCCGACCGTCGTCAGAGCCGCTCCAAGTACGGCGCCAAGCGCCCCAAATAAGTTGAGGTAACGACCCATGCCCCGCAAAGGTCCCGTCGCCAAGCGGCAGATCCTGCCCGATCCGGTCTACAGCAGCGTGCTGGTGAAGAAGTTCATCAACCGCCTTATGCTCGACGGTAAGAAGTCCACCGCCGAGAACGTGTTCTATACGGCGGTCGAGCAGTTGGCCGAGAAGACCCAGGAAGAAGGTCTGAAGGCCTTCGAAAAGGCCCTGGCCAACGTGAAGCCGCACATGGAAGTGAAGCCCCGCCGCGTCGGCGGCGCTACCTACCAGGTGCCCATGGAAGTGCGCCCCGAGCGCCAGACCACCCTGGCCATCCGCTGGCTGATCGGCAACGCCCGCAAGCGCGGCGAGAAGGGCATGGTGGCCAGGCTTTCCGGCGAGCTGCTGGACGCCTTCAACAACCGCGGCGGCGCTGTGAAGAAGCGCGAAGACACCCATCGCATGGCGGACGCCAACAAGGCCTTCGCCCACTACCGGTGGTAGGATAGAGGAAGCCAGACGTGTCCAAACCAGTACCTATCGAGCGCCAGCGCAATATCGGCATCATGGCCCATATTGACGCAGGCAAGACCACCACCACCGAGCGCATTCTTTTCTACACCGGCGTCTCGCACAAGATCGGCGAAGTCCACGACGGCCAGGCTACCATGGACTGGATGGTCCAGGAGCAGGAGCGCGGCATCACGATCACTTCCGCCGCCACCACCTGTTTCTGGCGCGATCACCGGATCAACATCATCGACACCCCGGGCCACGTGGACTTCACCATCGAGGTGGAACGCTCGCTTCGCGTGCTCGACGGGGCCGTGGCCGTCTTCGACGCCGTGGCCGGCGTCGAACCCCAGACCGAGACCGTCTGGCGTCAGGCGGAGCGCTACCGCGTTCCGCGCATGTGCTTCGTGAACAAGATGGACCGCATCGGGGCCGACTTCTTCCGCTGCGTGGACATGGTCAAGCAGCGTCTCGGCGCCAAGGCCGTGCCCCTGCAGATCCCCATCGGCCGCGAGGATGAGTTCAAGGGCATCGTCGACCTGATCACCGGCAAGGCCTTCGTGTTCGACGACACCACCAAGGGCAAGGAATACAATATCGTCGACGTGCCCGCCGAGCTCAAGGACCAGTATGACATGCTGCGCCTTGAAATGCTCGAAGCCATCGCCGAGGAAGACGAAGCCCTCATGGAGAAGTACCTGGGCGGCGAAGAGCTCACCCCGGAGGAACTGCGCGCCGGCATCCGCAAGGCCGTCATCAACCTCTCCATCGTGCCCGTGCTCTGCGGCTCCGCCTTCAAGAACAAGGGCGTGCAGCCCCTGCTCGACGCCGTGGTGGATTTCCTCCCCTCCCCCGTGGACATTCCCCCCATCGTGGGCATGAACCCGGACAACGAGGAAGAGCGCATCGAGTGCCCCTGCGATCCGAACAAGCCCCTGGCCGCGCTGGCCTTCAAGCTCATGAGCGATCCGTTCATCGGGCACCTCACCTTCCTGCGCATCTATTCGGGCAAGATCGAGACCGGCATGTTCGTGCTCAACGCCGCCACCGGCAAGAAGGAGCGCGTCGGGCGTCTGCTGAAAATGCACGCCAACAAGCGTGAGGACATCAAGGTCGCGCTGGCTGGCGACATCGTGGCCGCCGTGGGCCTGAAGCTCACCTCCACCGGCGAGACCCTCTGCGACGAAAAGGGCGGCGTGGTCCTGGAGTCGCTCAACATTCCCGAGCCGGTCATCGAGGTGGCCATCGAGCCCAAGACCAAGACCGACCGCGACATCCTGTCGCAGGCCCTGGCCAAGCTCGCCAAGGAAGACCCCTCCTTCCGCGTGAAGACCGACGAGGAGACCAACCAGACCCTCATCGCCGGCATGGGCGAACTGCACCTGGAGATCATCGTGGACCGCCTCATGCGCGAGTTCAACGTGAACGCCAACGTCGGCGCTCCCCAGGTCGCCTACCGCGAGACCATCACCAAACTCGTCAAGCACGAGAACCGCTACGTCAAGCAGACCGGCGGCCGCGGCCAGTACGCCCACGTGGTGCTGGAAGTCGGCCCCAAGAGCGACGGCGGCTACGAGTTCGAGAACTCCATCGTGGGCGGCGTGATCCCCAAGGAATACATCCCCGCAGTGGACAAGGGCATCCAGAACGCCCTGAAGTCCGGCGTGCTGGCCGGGTTCCCCGTGGTGGACGTGCAGGTCAAGCTGGTCTTTGGCTCCTTCCACGAGGTGGACTCCTCCGAGCAGGCCTTCTACATCTGCGGTTCACAGGCCTTCAAGGAAGCTTGCCGTCAGGCCACTCCTGTGCTGCTCGAACCCATCATGAACGTCGAGGTGGTGACGCCCGACGAGTACCTGGGCGACGTCATGGGCGACCTCAACGGCAGGCGCGGGCGCGTCTCCAACCTGGAATCCCGCGTGGGGTCGCAGGTCATCAAGTGCCACGTGCCCCTGTCGAACATGTTCGGCTACGCCACGGATCTGCGTTCGCGCACCCAGGGCCGCGCCACGTTCACCATGCAGTTCGACCACTACGAGCAGGTTCCCGCGAGCCTGGCCGAAGAAATCATCAAGAAGAAATAAAGGGACGCCCCAGGAGATCACGCTATGGGCAAGGCCAAATTCGAGCGCAACAAGCCGCACGTCAACATCGGCACCATCGGTCACATCGACC
>NZ_JBZVFJ010000083.1:0-17349 GCF_058402725.1 Fundidesulfovibrio sp.
GTCGCTCCTTGATGCGTACCCCTTTAGGAGGGGTGGGGCCATCCCATCACTGCTAACGGATGCTCACGGTGAGGGCGTATTCGGCGTTGCCGCGCGTGCCGCCCACCACGATGCGGTAGGTCCCCGAGGCTGGGAGCGCCCCCTTCCAGGCCTTGGCGTCGTCGCCTTCGTCCGCGCCGGGCAGGGCCTTGCCGCCAGGGGCGTACAGCTGGAAGACGGCGTTGTCCTCGAAGGCGGTGATGGAGACCTCCATGGCCTGGCCCGCGCGCGCGCCCAGCTCGTACACGTCGCGGTCGCCCCGGAGCACAGCGCCCTGCACGGTGGCGGAGTCGGCCCCGCGCTCGAAGCGCAGGGTCTTGCGGTTCTCGCGGGCCACGGCGGCGGAGCAGGCGAAAAGGACCACGATCAGGACGGCGAGTGCGGCGCGCATGGGGCCTCCAGGGTTGGTGTGCTCGATCGAAAGCCTATGGCCCCGATAGCTCCCGGCCGCAAGGGGAGAGCGCTGCGCAAATCGCTGAGGCGCATGCCTGCCCCCCGGACCGCTACGCTCGTGGGGACTGGTCATTTCCTGCCCAGGCCGGGCAAAAGCATGCCCAGCGCGCCTCGCAGCATGGTTTTGAACTGCGCTACGGAATGGATGCGGCGCAACTGGCGAAAGATGAAGGCAGGACGGAGGTAGAACGACTGGTAGTTTCGCCTGGCCATGCGTCGAAGCGACTCCACGTCGAAGTGCTCGGTCCAGTGCGGGCAGGCGAAATCCCGTTCCGGCTCCCTGGCGAAATCGCGCCACACGTCGCCAGGCACCACACCGCGCTCCATGGCCAGCTCGTAGATGGGAGTGTTGGGATAAGGACTCAGGATGCTCCATTGCACATAGTCGGGATCGAGGCGTTTCATGAGGTCCACGCTCATGGCGATGTCTTTTTCGTCCTCGTCCAGGTTGCCGATCATGAAGTCCGCAAGGGTGATGAGTCCCGCCTGCCTGCACCAGGCGAACACCTGCTCGGCGCGGTCCGTGTCGATGCCTTTGCGCATGGCCTTGAGCACCTTGGGCGAGCCGGACTCCACCCCGAAGCTCACCCTGGTGCACCCCGCCTGGCGCATCAGGCGAAGCAGAGGCAGGTCCACGCAGTCCACCCGGGTGCGCGCCTCCCAGCGCGTGCCGCGGCCGCGTTCGATCAATCCCCGGCAGATGGTCTTCACGCGTTCCGGATTGATGGTGAAGGTGTCGTCGTGGATGAACACCTCGCCGATGCCCAGGGCGTGGATCGCGTCGAATTCCCGCAGGACGTGCTCCGCCGAGTGCTGACGCAGACGCCGACCCATGCGGTTGCAGAAGATGCACTGGTAAGGGCACCCCCGGCTGGTGATCATGGTGGTGATGGCCCGGCTGTGGGCGAGTACGGATGTGTAGCGACCGTACGAGGAGGCATGCCGCGCGGGGAAGGGCAGCGAGTCCAGATCCTCGATGGGTTGCGCAGGCGTGGAGACCAGGGCGCCCTTTTCGACGCAGGTAATGCCCGGGATGCGGGCGCGGGCGAACTCGTCGTCGAACGCGTCCAGAAAATGAACCAGCCCCCGCTCCCCTTCCCCGCTGAAAGCGTAGTCCACGCCGTGCAGGCGCGCGGTTTCTTCTGGGTAGACGGAGGGATGGGGGCCGCCCATGATCACCGGCAGCCCTGGGGAAAGCCGCTTGATCTCCCGGGCCACGGCCAGGGCGTCCCGCAGGGTGAAGGTCATGGCGCTGATGCCCACGGCGTCGGGGCGGGCGCTTGTCACCCGCTGCGCCGTCTCCTGGTGGCTCAGGCCTTCGAGGTCTGCGTCCAGGAACAGGGGCCTGTGGCCGGCCTGTTGCGAGGCCGCGTGCAGGTAAAGCAGGCCCAGGGGCGGCGTGTGGCCCCGGTTCTTGTCCACATAGGAGGGCGTGGCCGCATCCAGCCTGTTTCGAAGCGGCGGCTGGACCAGCGTGATGGACACCGGGCGCTTCATGTCGGGCTCCCCTGTCCGACCTGGGCATACTCCTCCCGGCCCGCGCCGCCTTCGCGCCATGCGCCGGGACGCGAGCAGGCCCAGATCTTCAAGTGTCCGCGCTGCCGCGAGGTGCCCAGGCGCATGCGTCGCAAGAGGTAGTTGGTCTCACCGGCCATGTGGCGCAGGTTGGACATCGACAGGGCCAGAAGCGCCGACACCGCGAACACGCAGGTGAGGATCACCAGCGAAGAGGCCGCCAGGGCCGACCCCTGCTTGAGCTTCTGGGCTTCCGGGGCCATCAGGAACAGATACGCGCCGATTCGCGCGAAAAAGACCGCCGTCACCGCCACCGCAGCCAACGTGAGCCATCCCAGGATGCGCGGCAGACGGTAGACAAGGTACACCAGCGCGATGGTGGCCGCCTGGCGCAGGACGAAATCGCCCATGGAGGTGAACAGCCGGGACTCCCGCGAGGCCGGGTTCACGCCCACCTTGACCCCGGTGACGTGCAACCCCCAATGCCCAGCCTGGATGAGCGTCTCCAGCGTGTGGCTGAAAGACGAGGTGACCTGCAGCCGCGAGGCCGCCGCGTGGCTGAAGGCCCTGAAGCCGCTGGTGGCGTCGGGGATCTCGATGCCCGACACGGCGCTTACGATGCGGCTTCCCAGGCGCTGAAGAAACTTTTTGAGCGGTGAGAATTCGGGGTGGTTGGCGATGTCGCGGCATCCCACCACGATGTCGTAGTCGCCCGAGATCACGGGCTCGACCAGGAGCGGCACATGGTCGCCCCGGTACTGGTTGTCCGCGTCGGTGTTGACGATGGCGTCCGCGCCCAGCAGGAGGCAGGCGTCCAGGCCGTTGGCGAAGGCCTTGGCCAGGCCCAGGCGGCGCGGGTTGCGGCAAATGTAGTCCACGCCCAGCTCCTTTGCCTTTTCCACGGTGGCGTCGGAGCTGCCGTCGTCGATCACCAGCAGGCTGATGCGGTCCACGCCCTCCAGGGAGCGCGGCAGGGCGGCCACGGTCTTGGCCAGTTGCCCCTCTTCGTTGTGGCAGGGAATCTGGATGAAAAGATGCATGCCGTCCGCCGTGTGTTTGCAGTGCTCGCCGTACGCGCGGGGCCTCAGTGGGCGCGGCCCCTGCCCAGGGCCAGAACGGGCAGGCCGAGCGCGGCGGGCAGCCAGTAGGCCAGCAGCGTGTAGCACACCGCCACCGCCGCCGCCTGGTCCTGGGGCATGTAGCGGCCCAGAAGCACGGCGAAGGCCGCGTCGCGCACCCCCACGCCGCTCACCGACACCGGCATGATCCCGGCCAGCGCGGCGAGAACCCAGGCCCCCAGCACCCGCCAGAAGCCAGGATACTGCCCCAACCCCAGGCAAAGCGAAACCACGCAGGCCTGGGCCAGCAGCAGCGCCGCCAGGGAAAAAACCGCCGCCGCCGCCAGCGCCGCAGGCTCCCGCGCGGCCGCGGCCAGCGCGTCGCGCAGCCCCGCGAGCTTGGACGCCACGCCGGGAAAACGGCCCATTGCGCCCAGCGGCAGACGCATGGCCGCGAAAACCGCAAGCAGCAGCGCCGTCAGGAGCGCTGCCGAGGCCGCCAGCATGCCGTCGTCGCCCGTGAACATTCCGCAGGCCAGGGCCAGCAGCGCCAGCAGCAGGAGGTCCAGCGTCCGCTCCAGAAGGACCGAAGCCAGGGCCGCGACCCCGTCCAGCCCGGGGCGGAGCGCGGCCGCCTTGAGAAGATCTCCTGCCTTTGCGGGCGTCACGCTGTTGACCGCAGCCGCCAGCATGGCCCCCCTGGCCAGGGTCCGCCACGGGGGGGCCGCGCCGTGCACGGCCAGCACGGCGAACCGCCAGCGCGCCACCCCGGCCGCCAGGGAACACACGGGCGCAAGCGCCGCCAGGGCCAGCCAGCCCGGACGGATGGAGGACGCGGCAGCCCACAGCGCCTGCGGCCCGGCGCGCCACACAACCCAGCACAACGCCCCGGCGCTGACCGTGAAGGCCAGCCCGGCGTAAAGCCTGCGCGAGGCGCCGATGGGTGACCGCTTCAGAATTCCGGGCTCCCGGCGCGGCCGGAAGCCACCTCCCGGGACCGCAGTCTGCGTGTCTCAGCGCGCCAGGCGCCCGAGCACCTTGAGGCCGCCCAGCAAGTTCAGGGCGTCCGCCGTCGAACGGATGCCGAAAAGTTTAGAGAGCAAGTACCCGGGACGCAAGTAGTATGTTCGCAAGGCTTTGCGGTGCCAGCGGGAAATCGTCTGCGGAGGCAGGCCGGGCAGGCACATGGCCGGAGAGCGTCCGGGCAGCGGGGAGTAGTCCCGCCAGGCCGCTCCGGGGCGGATCAGCCCCCGGGCGAGGGCCAGGTCGTAGAGCCTGGAGCCGGGCAGGGGGGCGGCGATGAAGAACGCGGCCACGTCGGTGTCGAGCTTGCGGGCCAGGCGCAGGGTGGCCCGCAGGGTGTCCTCTGTCTCGCCCGGATAGCCCAGGATGTAGCTGGCGTGGGTGCGGATGCCCGCGCGCTTGGCGAGCGCCACCACCCGGGCGGCCTCTCCCAGGTCCAGGTTCTTGTCGATGGCCGCAAGAACCTCTGGGTCGCCGGACTCGATGCCGAAGCTGATCTCCCGGCAGTTGGCCCGGCGCATGGTCCGCAAGGTCTCCTCATCCAGCCCCTGCGCCCTGGCGGAGCACACCCAGGGGATGCGAAGCCCCTTTTCGAGCATCAGTTCGCAGATGGAGCGCACGCGTTTGGGGCTGGCCGTGAAGAACTCGTCGGTGAAGTTGATGGAACCGTAGCCCAGCGAGACGCAATGCTCCACTTCGCTGACCACGCTCCCGGGCGAGCGCTGCCGGATGGTTCGGCCCCAGACGCTTCGGGAGGCGCAGAAACCGCAGTTGTGCGGACAGCCGCGGCTGGAAGCGATCATGGTGTTGGGGCCAAGGGCCACCCGCTTGCTGGGGGGAGGGGCGTAGAGATCGGGGTCCACTAGGTCCCTGGCCGGGAACGGCAGCGTGTCCAGGTCCTGCACCAGAAGGGCCGGGGGCGGGGGGGTGTAGGTTCCCTGGCGGTCCAGGGTCGCCGTTCCGGGAATGGCCGCGTAGTCTCCGCGCCCGTCCAGCAACCGGTCCAGGATGCGCCCGAAGGCCCGCTCGCCCTCGCCGACCACGGCCAGGTCCGCCCCGGATTCGCGCAGGGAGCGTTCCGGCAGGGCCGACGGGTGCGGCCCGCCCAGCACCTGGAGGCATCCGGGAAGGGCCGCGCGGACGAGCCCGCAGAGTGCCGCCACTTCGTCGAAGGCGGCCGTGACGCAGGTGACGCCCATCAGGTCGGGACGCATCCGGACGGCCTCACCGGCGGCGGACTCGGCGTCCAGGCCCCGGGCGGCGGCGTCCAGGATGCTGAAGCGCAGGCCGGGATGGCGGCGTCTGCCCCATGCGGCCAGGGCGCACAGGTTCAGGGGCGTCAGCGAGCCCCCCTGGCCCTGGGCCCCCACGCCGCCGTGAGGCGGATTGACGAGCAGGATGTTCATGGCGTTGGTCTTTTCCCGCACGCTCGGGCGAGGCTCTTCCGGCGCGGGCGATCCAGACGGATACGCCCAAGCCCGAGCGGGTGTCAAAGCAGGACAGCCCACACGGGCACTGCAGTCTGGACCCGCGCCGGACGATGCGCTAGGTCTGCGCGGATTGAGAAGGAACCCATGCCGACCCCACCCCCCCGAGAATCCGCGTACGCCCACGCCCACGCGCTCAGGATCGCGCTCCTGCTGGCGCTCCTGGCGCTCTATCTGCCGGGCGTGCTGGGCGAATACGCCATGCACGACGATCTCCCGCTCATCGACCACGGCGGGGAGTACGTGCGCGGCAGGACGTCCTTCTGGCGCATGCACCCGGAGATACCCAACGGCTTCATCAAGGGCCGTCCCCTGCAACGCCCCATCCTGGCCCTGCAGGTGCTCACCATCCGCGACTTCGACGACGTGCGGCTGTGGCGGATCGGCTGCCTGGCGGCGCTCGCGGCGTTCTTTCTCTACTCCGGGAAACTCCTGGGCATGGCCGCGCGCGACAGGAGGCTCGGGGATTTCCTCGCCTTTCTCCTCTGCATCAGCGGCGTGTTCCAGACGCTGCCCTTCTGGGTGGTGCTTTCCAGCAACTTCCTGCCCGCCGCGACGCTTTCAGCCGTCGCCTGGCACGCGCACCGCGCCGGACGGCAGGCGGGGACGCGGTCAGGGCGCGTCCTGCGGGGCTTCCTGCTGCCATGGCTGACGCTCATGGCCGCGTACTCGTTCTATCAGCCCGCGGCGGCCTTCTTTCTGGTGTTCGCCGCCGCCGCATTCCTCTTCGATCCCCGGCCTGCCTGGCGCGAGAGGCTTGGCGAGGCTCTGGAGGGGCTGGCCCTCATGGCCGGGGCCATGGCCGGCTTCTACTGCCTCTTCCTGTACGTGGCGCGCCCGCTCATGCTCCAGGCCTTCCCGGTGCTGGTCGGCGCGTTCAACACGGTCGCCCCCTACCAGCGCTGGGTGTTCCGCATGGCGCAGGACATCCCCGGCGTCCTGTGGCTTTGCCTGTCGGACTCGCTGTCGACGGCCTTCTGCGTGGTTTCGGACACGGCGGCGTCCCTGGCGGCCTGGGCGTTCCTGGCCTGTCTGGCGGCGCTTTCCGCCTGCGGTCTTGTTCGCGCGGCCAGGTCCCTCGGGCCGGCCCGGGCCGCGTTCAGGTTCATCCAGGGGGCATTGGTCCTCGGGGCTGCGGCGGGGCTCAGCGTGGCCCCCACCCTGGTGGCTCGCGGCGGCCCAGACATCCCGAGAACCTACGCCGCCCTTCTGGCCATCTGCGTCTGCCTTCAGGCGTTTGCCGTCCGGGAGGCGTGCGGGCGTCGCCCCGGCCTGGAGCGTGCAGGCCTCCTGGCGCTGGGGCTGCTCTTCGTGACGCTGGCCGCGGTCTCCACCTCCAGGCACGCCTCCCTGCTCGCCGCCGAGCAGGCCCTCATGCGCGGCGCCTTCGCCGCGATGGACCCCGACTGCCAGTTCCGTCTCATGCCGCCGCCGGACCCCGAGACCCTGCCCTGGACCCGTAAAAAACCGCTGACCTACTCCAGCCGCATCCTGCCCGGAGCTCACGTCACGGGCCTGCTGGCCTCCTCGTCCTGGCCCGTGGAGGCCGAGTGGACCCGGGGGTCGGCCGTGTTCAACGCAGAACCGGGACGCGACTGCCTCCGCGTGGTGGATCTGGCCCGGCTCTTCACCGGCAGGCCCTCCGATCCGTCGTGGTCCGTGCCTCTGGAGCCGGATCAGTATCGGCCCGGCATATTCAACGCGACCCTGCCCGAGGCGGGCTACCTGGAGTACGCCACCCGCTTGCCCTGCGCGCTGTATTTCGAGCTGGACAGGCCCATGGAGCTCGTCCGGCTGCTCATGGCCTGCGACCGCCACGACCAGGGCCCCAGGCGCATGCCCGTCGCCTGGAAAGTGTACGGGGCCACGCAGGAGAACTCCTGGCGACTTCTCGCCGATGGCGCGGACGAAGCGCCTTGGCAGGCCACGGAGGAGCGCGTCCGGTCCGTCCGCGCGCCGCAGGCCTTCAGGCGCTACATGGTTCTCTTGCGTCCTGACCGGCGCGAGAACATCGTGCGCCTGGGGCGTCTGAGCTTCGGATTCGTGGAGGATGGCGGCCGCAGCGAGCCTCCGCAGGGCCCTGCGCTCACCTCCGAGGCCCTGCGCGCCGTCACGGAGGGCAAGGCCCCCTTCTGAGGCGTCCCCGTACGCCCCGGGGCTCCTGCCCGGTCTGGCCGAAGCTCTCGAAGGAGAACGTCGTCATCCCGGCGGCCTGAAAGGACTGTCGGATGACGGCCGTTCATGTTCTCCATGGCTGATGGGCTCACCATTCCGGCGTTTCCTGATGATCTCCTTGTTTCGATCATGGACTTCCCAGCCGGAATCCCAACCGGAAGAATTATCTTCACCCTGGCGCACGAGGCGTTCCGCTGAAAGGCACCCCGCAGGGGGAGTGAGCGCCGTGTGGGCGAAATTCCCTCCACCGCCCCCCCATCGTCTGAAACGGCCGAATTCCCGCCCCTTGCCCACGGCTTCGATTCCCGCTACCTAGCCCGGAAGATCGGAGCCCCAGACCATGCCCCAGGTGAAGACCCTCATCGTCCACTCGGACCCCGCCGTGCGCGCGGGCCTGCGCCAGTTGCTGGCCGGGGCCCAGGCGCTGCGCGTGCTGGGCGAGGCCGCCACAGCCTTCGAGGCACTGGAGATGCTCGAGGCCATCCCCTACGGGATCTTCTTTCTCAGCCCCGACCTGCCCGGACCCACCTCCGGCATGGAGCTGGCCCAGATGCTCGCCGGAAGGCGCGAACGCCCGGCCCTGGTCTTCGTTGCCGCCGACGAATCCCAGGCCTGCAAGGCCTTCGAGCTTGGCGCGGCCGACTACCTCGTCTGGCCAGCCCCCCCCCCAGCGCCTGGACATGACCCTGGCCCGCCTGGGCGCTCTCTCCCCGGGCTTCAAGCAGGTGCAGCCCGCCGGGGCCTGGGTGGAGGAGCGCAGCGCCCGCGCCCAGGACGACCAGCAGACCCTCTCGCTGCCCATCGAGGAAGAGGAGGAAGGGCACTTCATCTCCGCCCTCAAGCAGGCCTGGGACCTCACCCAGAAAAAACGCCCCGTGGACATCGAGAAGCTGCCCATCACCCTGGACGGCCGCACGCTCCTTCTGCCCTATCCCCAGATCCTCTTCGTGGAGGCCTACGAGGACTACTCCTTCGTGCACACCGTGCAGCAGAAATACCTCACCTCCTACCGGCTCAAGAACCTGGAGGAGCGCCTGGGACCCCACGGCTTCTTCCGCGTGCACCGCAAATTCCTGGTGAACCTGGAGGCCGTCACGGAGATCGCCAGCCTCCCGGGCGGGCAGTTCATGCTGCGCACCCAGGGCAAGACGCGCATCGAGCTGCCCATCAGCCGCCGCAGGATCGGAGAACTCAAGCAGGTGCTCGGCCTATGACCCTTCGTCCCCCCGCCTTCCCCGCGTCCGCCGCCAACGCCGCCCCAGGAGACCCCCATGGAAACCGGCCTCGTCGATAGCCTGCTCCGGGAGGAACGGGTCTTCCGTCCCCAGCCCCAGGTGGTGCGCGAGGCCAACATGGGCCAGGCCGAGCTCAAGGCCGCCCAGAGGCTGGCCGACCAGGACTACCGCCTCTTCTGGGAGGAGCGCGCCGCCGAGATGGATTGGTTCGCCAAGTGGGACCAGGTGCTCGACGACTCCACCCCCCCCTTCTTCAAGTGGTTCGCGGGCGGCAAGTGCAATCTGGTGCACAACGCCCTGGACCGGCACATCCTCACAGTGAACAAGAACAAGCTCGCCGTCATCTGGGAGGGCGAGTCCGGCGAGTGCCGTAAATACACCTACTACGAGCTCTACCGCGAGGTCTGCCGCCTGGCCAACGCCCTGCGCGGCCTGGGCGTGCAGAAGGGCGACCGCATCCTCATCTACCTGCCGCCCCTGCCCGAGACCGTGATCACCATGCTGGCCGCCGCCAAGATCGGCGCGGTGCAGACCCTGGTGTTCGCGGGCTACTCGGCCCGCTCCCTGCGCGAGCGCATCGAGAGCTGCCGCCCCAAGATCATCGTCACGGCCGACGGCTTCTACCGCAACGGCCGCGTGATCAACTTGAAGTCCGTGGTGGACGAGGCCCTCTTCGGGGAGGACGGCGACTGCGCCGAGTCCGTGATCGTGGTGCACCGCGCCGGGGTGGAGATGGACATGGTGGAGCCCCGCGACCTGCGCTACGAAGACCTGATCCGCCAGGAGAGCCCCCAGGCCCCCACCGAGGTGATGGACGCCGAAGACCCGCTCTTTCTGCTCTACACCTCCGGGGCCACCGGCAAGCCCAAGGGCCTGCTGCACACCCACGGCGGCTACATGGTGGGCGTGCACGCCACCTACCGCTGGGTGATGGACGTCAAGCCCACCGACCTCTACCTCTGCACCGCCGATCCGGGCTGGATCACCGGGCACAGCTACGTGGTCTTCGGGCCGCTCATGGCGGGCACCACCGTGGTGCTCTACGAGGGCCACCCCCTCTACCCCCAGGCCGACCGGCTCTGGGCCATCGTGGCCCGCTACGGCGTGACCATCCTCTACACAACGCCCACGCTCATCCGCATGCTCATGCGCTACGGCTCGCAGTACCCCCGCAAGCACGACCTCTCCACCCTGCGCCTGCTGGGCAGCGTGGGCGAGCCCATCGGCCCCGAGCCGTGGGTGTGGTTCCACAAGTACATCGGGCGCAGCGAGTGCCCGCTGCTGGACACGTGGTGGCAGACCGAGACGGGCATGTTCATGGTGTCGCCCCTGCCCATCTCGCTTCTGAAGCCCGGGTCGGCCGGTCGGCCCCTGCCGGGCGTGGAGGTGGACGTGGTGGACCGCCACGGCAACCCCGCCGGGCACGACAAGGGCGGCTTCGTGGTGATCCGCAAGCCCTGGCCCGCCATGGCCCGCACCCTCTGGAACGACGACCAGGGGTACCGCCAAGCCTACTGGGAGAAGATCCCGGGCGTGTATTTCGCGGGGGACGTGGCCCGCAAGGACGAGGACGGCTATTTCTGGTTCCAGGGCCGCGCGGACGACGTGCTGAACATCGGCGGCCACCGCATCGGCCCGGCCGAGGTTGAGGCCGCGCTCACGGCGCACAAGTCCGTGGTGGAGGCGGCGGTGATCGGCGTGCCGGATTCCATCAAGGGCGAGGCGGCCAAGTGCTTCGTGGTGCGCGCCGAGGGCTGGAACAAGGACTACGACTCCGAGGACGAGCTGATCATGGCCCTCAAGACCCACGTGAAGCGCGAGCTGGGCCCCTTCGTCTCCATCCGGGCCATCGCCTTCCGCGAGCAGCTTCCCCACACCAAGAGCGGCAAGATCCTGAGGCGCTTGCTGAAAGCGGAAGAGACCGGGGCCGCCCCGGGGGACCTGTCGAGCCTGGAAGAGGAGTAGGGGCTGGCGCGAGGCAGAAGGCGCTTTTGCTCCAGACGGTTTTCGGGTATCCTGATTCACGGCGGCGGTCCCGGAACACGCGAAGCGGCCGTGTCGCAGCCAACCAAGGAATCACCCGATGCACCCTGGCGAGGATTTGATCCGTTTTTGCGCGGGCAGGCGCTTTTCGACCATCCTGGCCGATCCGCCGTGGCAGTTCCAGAACAGGACCGGCAAGGTCGCCCCGGAACACCACCGTCTTGCACGCTACGGCACCCTGTCGCTGGAGGAAGTGATGGCGCTTCCCGTGGCCGGGCTGACCGCCGAGACCGCACATCTCTACCTCTGGGTGCCCAACGCGCTGCTCCCCGAGGGTCTTGAGGTTTTGCGCGCCTGGGGCTTCCAGTACAAGTCCAATCTGGTCTGGCACAAGGTGCGCAAGGACGGGGGGTCGGACGGGCGCGGAGTGGGTTTCTATTTTCGCAACGTCACGGAGTTGATCCTCTTCGGCGTGAAGGGGAAGAACGCCCGGACCCTGCCTCCCGGGCGCACCCAGGTGAACTATCTGTCCAGCCGCAAACGGGAGCACAGCCGCAAGCCCGACGAGCAGTACCCGCTCATAGAATCCTGTTCCCCCGGACCCTACCTGGAGCTGTTCTCGCGCGGCGTCCGGCCCGGGTGGGTCTGCTGGGGCAATCAGGCAGACGAGGCGTACCGCCCCGACTGGGAGACCTACTCCCATCATTCCCAGACCAAGAACTCCAAAACCCTGGATCAGGCCCGGCTGCTCGTCGGCTCCTGATCGTCGTGGCGGACCACACTGTCAGGCAACCCGATCAGCAGCAGAGGGCAGGGGTTGCCCACGCCCCGGTCCACCCGGTCCATGAGTTTGCGCCAATGAGTGGTGGCCTGGCCGAACTTGTCGGCAATGAAGTGATCAGTCCAGGCGTCACGAAATTCCCCCCCTCGTTCCACAGCCTTGGTCACCGCCGCGCGCTGCCGAGGGGTCGGGAGCACTCCGAATGGTTCGAGTCCGGCAAAATCCTGTATGTTGCTGCTCTGCGCGAAACGCATAACCAATTCGCGCATGTTCTCCTGAAGCGATGTCCCCCGTGTGATGAGCATCCCGACCGAGATGGCCCCTTCGGCGTGCAGACGCTTGAAGTTCTCCAGATCGCGGTCGAAGAAGGGGTCTTTGTTGTTCCATTCGATCTCCAGAGCCAGCGTCCGGTTCCTCCCCTCGATTTCAAAGGTCCGCACGTGGTCCACCTCATGGGAGATGCTTTCACGCTCCTCACCGTTGATGATCTTTTTGATCTCGAACTGGAATTTGGACCAGCCGAGCCCGGAGAGCGCTTTGCGCAGGCGCTGCGTCCCCTTGGTCTCGCCACCGCCGGAACCGATGATCTCGGACATGGGGATGGAGAAATTGGTGAGCGCCTCCTCCAACTCGGCCAGCGCCTGCGGGAAATCGGTGGTGAGGATGGCTCGCGCGTGGGAGATGGCCAGAACCTGAAAGCCATTGCGAATGAGATTGTCGAGCATGCCCAAGTGCCTTTGGTGGGTTGCCGGGACGGAGGATGTTGCCTTGCCGGTCTTTCTTCCCTGCCCGTGATGCGTTACCCGTCCTCTTGAAGGTTCGCAACCCATGCCGCCAACCATGACCATCTGCGCCCCATGCCCAGGATGCTTGCAGCCGCCCATGCCGCCAGGCTCGTGTGCCCATGCTTCGGAGCTGAAACCATGCGCATAGCCTACTCCGGCTGGTTCCTCCGCGAAGGCTTCGAGCGGCTGGGCTGCGAGGTCGTACCCATCCGGCTGGATTCCGGGCGCGCCCTGGACGAGATCGTGGAGGAATCCGGCGTCACGCCCGACGTGGTGTTCCTCGAATTCTTCGGGAAGACCGAACTGCCCCGGGGGCTCTCCCTGAGCCGCCACAGGCTGGCGGCCTGGTGCATCGACGCGCCCCTCAACGCGTTCTGGCTCGCTCCCCTCTGCAAAGCGTTCGATCTGGTCTATGTGGACCAGCTCCCCTCCGTCTCCCGGTTCCTCCGCGAGGGCGTCAAGGCCCGCTGGCTCCCCCTGTGCGTCTCGGAGGCCGACTTCCGTCCCCCTGCGGCCAAGGAGCACCTCATCACCTTCGTCGGGCGCATGACCGAGCAGCGCGAGAAGCGCGCCAACCTCATCGCGCACCTGCAGTCCCGCTTTCCCCTCAAGGTGGTCAGCCACATTCTCCAGGCCGCCATGCTCGATCTCTTCGCGGCCTCGCACATGGTGCTCAACGAGAACTTCTTCCCCGGCCTGAACCTGCGCTTCCTCCACGCCCTGGCCTCGGGCTCGCTCCTGCTCTCGGAGCGCCAGGGCTACGGGGTGCGTCGGCATTTCCAGGAGGGAGCGCACTACCTGGGCTATTCCCCGGGAGACATCGCGGGGCTGGTCGAACGCGTCGCCCGGGACGCGGAGGGCCACGCCCACATCGCCCGGAGCGGTCAGGAGGAGTGCAGGCTGCGCCACACGAGCGTCTGCCGGGCGCGAACCGTCCTCGACCACCTGGCGGAGGGCCGCGCGGCCCCCATGGTCTCCCTGCCGGAGAGGCTCCTGGGGGAGGGCCGGGGCAGGCACGCGCAGGCCGTGCGCTACGGGGGCAGTTCCGACGAGGCGCTCCAGCTGATGCGCGACGCGGCGGCCGACCCGGGCGAGGCGCGTCCCCGGGCGCTGCACGCCCTGGGGGCGATCCTCCTGCGCACCGGGCGCGAGGCAGCCGGGCTTGGCTGCCTGGAGGAGGCTGCGGGGGATCTCTCCGGGACCGGTCTTGCCGCCACGCTCACGGTCCTGCTGCACGGCGCGGAGGGTGAGGGGCACGCCCGCCTCCTGGCCCCGCCGGCCTCGCGCCTGGAGGCGCGGCGGCTGGACAAGGGCCTGTGCGCCCGCCATCTGGCCGGTCTGGCCGCCGGGCGGGACGTGCGCTACCATGTGTGCATGCTGGGCCATGCGGCGCTTTTCCAGAGCAAGGACATCTGCGACCTGGGTTTCCAGAAGCCCTACGAGGAGCGCTATCCCGACAGCAGAACCTTCTCCTGAACCGGGGCCTGCGCAGGACCAGCCCATGACGCCCTACCACGACCTTCTCTCCTCCTTCGGCGTGGACTTCGCCCGCGCCCGGCAGGATCTCCACGTGCCCGGCAGCCCGGAGCGCTGCCTGCGCCGCCAGGTGGTGGAGGACGCCTCGGGCGCGCTCTGGCTCCTGGAGCGCATCGGGCCTGCCCAGGCCGCCCGGCGCGAGGCCCTGGGACGCCTCCTGCACGCCCTGGAGGCGCGCGGCCTGGACCGTCTGGCCCCCTACCGCCAGATCCCCGGGGGCGGCCATGTGCTGCGCGACTGGGCCGGACTGTGGCAGCTCTCGCCCTTCGTCACGGGGCGGGAGCCGGAGCGCCCCGGCTATCTGGAGCGCCCCGGCCCCGCCCGCGAACTGGCCCGCTGGCTGGCCCGGCTGCGCCGGGCCTCCCTCGGACTGGCCCTTCCCGGCGGCCTCTTCGCCCTGGACCTGCCCGGATACGCCCGCGAGCTCTCCGCGCGCCTGGCGCAGCACCGCCCGGAGGTCCACGCGCGCCTGCGCCCCGTGCTCCAGGCCCTGGCCCCCTACCTGGAGGCCTGGCCCGGGCTGCCCCGCGCCCTGGCCCACGGCGACCTGCACCCCCTCAACGTGGTCTGGGGCGGGGACGGCCCCCTGGGAGTCATCGACTGGGAGTTCGCGGGGCCGCGCCCCGTGCCGGACGACGCGGCCAACTGCCTGGGCTGCGTGCTCCTGGAGGCCCGGGGGGACCGGCGTGCGCCCTTCGTGGAGGCCTTCGTCCGGGAGCTGCGCGAAACCGGGCTCCTCGAAGGCCCCGCGGAGGTCTGGCAGGACGCGGCCGTGCTGGCCTCGCGCCTGGGCTGGCTCTCGGAGTGGCTTCGCAAGGCGGATGCCCCCATGCTGGCCGACGAACTGGACTACATGGACCATCTGGCCGGGCGCGTGGGCAAGGCCTCTTGACCTCGCGGCGCAAGTGTCGGAGAGTGAAAAAATGATACCTCAAGACGCTCCAGCATCCGGTGACGAATCCGGCGAAGCGGGGCAGCTGCGCCGCAAGGTGGCGGCCCTGGAAGCGGCGGCCCTGGCCAGCCGCCGGGTGCGAGCCCTGGTGGAGGCCGAGCGGGACGCCTTCCAGGGCATCTTCGACAACGCCCCCGTGATGCAAATCTGGCTGGACCACCAGGGCAAGGTGCTGCGCGCCAACAAGGCCGCCCAGGCCGTGGCCGGGGAGGAGGCCCCCTCGCCGGACTTCTGCATCTACACCGAGCCGGGCCTGATCATGCTGGGCGCGCCCGAGTGCTTCGACCGCGCCCTCAAGGGCGAGACCGTGCGCATGGCGCCCTACGAGTTCAACGCCTCCCACCTGCACATGGACGCCCCCGACGTAACCTACACCCTGGAGACGGTGCTCCATCCCGTGTTCGGCCCCGACGGCAGCGTGCACTCGGTGGTGGTGCAGCACTTCGACGTGACGGAGCTGGCCCAGGCCCGCCAGGAGATCGAACGCCTGCGCGCCGCGCTGCGCCACTGCCTGGAGGAGTCGCGCTGCGCCCGCCCTGTGTGACCCGGCACTTGCCAGGGCCGGACCTTGTGCTATATATGCTCCTATCCATTGGATCAATTTAGAAGGAGAACGACGATGTACAACGCCTACAACGCCCAGCAGACCATGTCCCGCGCCCAGGCGCTCAGCGCCTTCATGCGCGGCGTCTACGGCTGGATGGCCGCTGGCCTGGGGCTCACCGCCGTGGTGGCGGTGGCCGTGGCGTCGAGCCCCGCCATGCTCCAGCTGGTGTTCAACCCCGTGGCCCTGATCGTCCTGGTGCTGGCCGAACTGGGCCTGGTGATGTTCCTCTCGGCGCGCATCGCCACCCTGGCCCCCGGCACGGCCACGGGCATGTTCCTGGCCTACAGCGGGCTCAACGGGCTCACGCTCTCGGGCGTCTTCATCGCCTACACGGCCACCACCATCGCCTCGGCCTTCGCCGTGAGCGCGGGCATGTTCCTGGCCATGAGCGTCTACGGCATGGTCACCAAGCGCGACCTCACCTCCCTGGGCAGCTTCCTCTTCATGGGCCTCATCGGCATGCTCCTGGCCATGGTGGTGAACATCTTCCTCAAGAGCTCCATGATGAGCTTCATCATCGACTGCGTGGGCGTGCTCATCTTCACCGGCCTCACCGCCTACGACACCCAGCGCCTCAAGGACATGGGCGAGGCCGCCCCCATGGGCGACCAGGCCGCCCTGCGCCGGGGCTCCATCCTGGGCGCGCTGACCCTCTACCTGGACTTCATCAACCTGTTCCTGATCATGCTGCGCCTCTTCGGCGGCAACCGCGACTAGAACCGTCCCGGCCGGGGGGGCGAGCAGCCGCCCCGGCCCCTTTCCCCATGCAAGAACTCCACGTCTGGCAGCAGCGCCTGCGCCCTCTCTTCACCCCCGCCGGGGCGGCGGCGGCCCTGGCCGCCCGGCTGCGCCGCGCCCTGCACGAGAAGGGGCCGCTCCCCTCCTGGACGCCCCCGGCCCCCGCCGTGGGCGTCTGCGGCATCGACCCCGAGGCCAGGGGCAAGGTGCTCGTGAGCGCCTGGCTCCTGGGATGGGCCGCAGCCCGGGGGCTCACGCCCGTGCTTCTGGCCGGGCCGGGCGAGGGCTCGCCCCAGCACATGCCCCTCTCCGTGAAGCCCGACACGCCCCCGGCCGAGTGCGGGGCCGAGGCCGCCCTCCTGGCCCGCTACCGCCCCGAGTCCGTGATCCTGGTGGACGAGAAGCCCGCCCGCGCGGGCAAGTCCGCCTGGAGCGCCGTGAAGCCGGACCTCTTCCTGCTCCACGGCATGTTCACGCGCCCGGAGCTGCGCCGCAACGCCGACATCGTGCTCCTTGGCCCGCGCGACCTGGACAAGGGCTGGAACCGCGTGTTCCCGGCGGGAGACTGGGCCGAGGGCGCGCACGCCCTGGGCAGGGCCTCCTGCTTCATCCTGCACGCCTGGCCCGACGAATTCGCCCTGCGCAGGCCCCTGGCCGAGCGCAGACTCGGACGCCTGGGGCGTCCGGTGTTCACCGTGCACCCGGGCATCTGGAGACTTCGCCGCTCCGACGGCCTCCACGCCGAGAACCTGGGCGGCGAACCCTATGTGCTGGTGGCCGCGCAGTCCAACCAGGAGGTGGCCGCCAAGGCGGCGCAGGCCTTCCTGGGCCTGCCCCCGCGCCTGAGCGTCACCTTTCCCGCCTCCCACCGCTTCACCAGGCAGGACCTTGCCCAGGTGGCCGCCGATGCGGCGCGCATGCGCTGCCCCCACGTGCTGGCCACCCCCGAGGCCGCCCTGCGCATGGGGGACGTGCCCGGCCG
>NZ_JBZVFJ010000084.1:0-17348 GCF_058402725.1 Fundidesulfovibrio sp.
CGCCGGTCAGGGCGACGAGTTCGGCCTGCTTGGGGTGTTCGCCCAGCCAGTTCACCTTGCCGGACTCGATGTCGTAGATGGCGCCCACGACCTTCACGTTGCCCGCCTTGACCATGTCGCGCATCATGGGGCTCTGCTTGAAGAGGTCCTCGATGGACTGCCAGGTGTTGGCCTCGATGGCCTTGTTGGCCAGGGCTTCGCCGGTCAGGCCGGGGTTTTCGGCCTTCACGCGGGTGACGGGGGGCACGATGTTGGCCACCAGGGCGGGGATGTTGCCATGGGCCTCGCCGCCGCCGATCACAGCGTTCACCGCGCCGCACTTGGTGTGGCCGAGCACCACCAGGAGGTTGGAGCCCAGGTGGTCCGCGCCGTATTCGATGGTGCCCGCGCCGTCGAAGTAGGTGACGTTGCCGGCCACGCGCACCACGAAGAGGTCGCCCACGCCCGTGTCGAACACCAGTTCCAGGGGCACGCGGCTGTCGGCGCAGCCCAGGATGGTGGCGAAGGGTTTCTGGCCTTCCTTGGCGGTCATGGAGCGGCGGAAGGGGTCCTGGTTGGGGTGGATGAGCTTGGCGGCCGCGAAGCGCTCGTTGCCGCGCTGCAGGCGATCAAGGGCCTGGTCCGGGGTGAGGGTGGGCTTGGGCGCAGAGGCCAGGGCCATGGCTGCGCACAGGGCCAGGATCAAGGCGGCGATGAGCGAAACGCGTTTCATGGGCAGTCTCCTCCGAAGGGGTTGTTAAGTTGCGTACTATCCTTCACAAACGGATTTTCGTCAAACGGATCGGGCTGCGACATGTGCTGACAGTGAAGGCATCGTCGCTTGGGCTGCCCCGATGCCGACGGGGAGTTCCTATGGCATTGAAAATACTGGATGCTTTGAAGCAGATGCTGGGCCAGGGGGGGGCCTCCGACAAGGCCCCCGTTGCGGGGAGCCTGGGCGAGGTGGCCCTGGCCGCGTGCGATCTTGAGGGTGTGGACGCGTCGCTAGCGCGCCGCCTGCGCCAGGGGGAGCAACTGGAGTTGCGCGCCCTGGAGGGGCAGGCCGCGGCCTGCCGGGGAGAGCGCGTGGTGGGCCGTCTGCCCGGGGAGGAGTCCGGCCGCGTGCTGGGACTGCTGGCTGGCGGGGCGCGCCTTGGGTGCCGGGTGGTTCTGGCAGACCCATCGGCCGGGCTGGTGCGGGTGCGGCTGTCGGTTCTCATGTAGGCCGCGAGCGGTGGTCCTGCAGGGCTGCACGGCGGGGCGAACGCATCCCGACGCAAAACGCCCCGGTCGCCAGGGCGTCCGGGGCGTTTGAACGTTGCAGGCGGCTGATCAGTGGGGGGAGTGGCTGTCGTCCGCCGCCTGGGGCTGGGGGGCCGGGGGCGGGGTCAGGCGTTCGCTGAGGGTCTGGATGAGCACGTAGAACACGGGCACCACGAGCACGGCCAGCAGGGTGGAGGCGATCATGCCGCCGAACACTGCCGTGCCCACGGCCTGCTGGCTGGCCCCGCCCGCGCCCGTGGCGAAGAGCAGGGGCACCACGCCCAGGATGAAGGCGAAGCTGGTCATGAGGATGGGGCGGAAGCGCAGCCTGGCGGCCTCCACGGCGGCCTCGGCGATGGGGCGGCCCTTCATGCGCAGTTCGCGGGCGAACTCCACGATGAGGATGGCGTTCTTGGAGGCCAGCGCGATGAGCAGCACCACGCCGATCTGGGTGTAGACGTTGTTGTCCATGCCGCGAATGTAGACGGCCACGGCCGTGCCCAGAAGGGCCAGGGGCACCACCAGGATCACCGAGGTGGGCAGTATCCAGCTCTCGTACTGGGCGCAGAGCACCAGATAGACCAGCAGGATGGCCAGGGCGAAGATGAAGTAGGCCTGGGAGCCCACGCGCTTCTCCTGGAAGCTCATGCCGGTCCACTCGAAGCCCATGGAGGATGGGAGCTTGTCGGCGGCCATCTGCTCCATGACGGTGAGAGCCTGGCCGGAGCTGAAGCCCGGCGCGGACGAGCCGTAGATGGAGGCGGCGGTGTAGAGGTTGTAGCGGGTGAGGATGGGCGGGCCGATGATGTCGCGCGCCGAGACCATGGCCCCCAGGGGGACCATGTTGCCCTGGATGTTGGGCACCTGGAGGAGGCCGATGTCCTTGGCGCGCAGGCGGAACATGGTGTCGGCCTGGACGCGCACCTGGTAGACGCGCCCGAACTTGTTGAAGTCGTTGACGTAGGCCGAGCCCAGGTAGGTCTGCAGGGTGTTGAAGAGGTTGGGGATGGGCACGCCGTAGGTGAGCGCCTGGGTGCGGTTCACGTCGAGCCAGATCTGGGGGGTGGAGGCGTTGAAGAGCACGCTCACGCCTTCCAGGGAGGACTGGGTGCGCCCGGCGATCATCATGGAGCGCGTGGCTCCCTCCAGGGCCTTGGGGCCAAGGTTGCCCTTGTCCTGCACCACCATCTCGAAGCCGCCCGCCTGGCCAAGGCCCTGGATGGCGGGGGGCACCATGACGAAGCCCATGGCCTCCTGCATTCTGGAGAGCCCGGCCTGGATGTGGCCCACGATGGCCTGCTGGTCCTCGTTCTTGGCGCGCTGGCTCCAGTCCTTGTAGACGGGGAACACGGCGATGCAGTTGGGCTGCGAGACGTTGTCCATGATGGAGAGGCCGCCGAAGGTGACCCAGTTGTCCAGGCCCGGGGTGGCGCGCAGGATCTCGTTGACCTTCTGGTTCACCAGGGCGGTGCGCGCCAGGGAGGAGCCCGGCGGCAGCTGCACGGAAACCACGCAGTAGCCCTGGTCCTCCTCGGGGAGGAAGCCCGTGGGCAGCTGCATGAAGAACCAGAGCGTGGCGGCCACGAGGCCGGCGTAGCCGAGCATCACCAGCCGGGAGTGGGCCACCATGAAGCGCACGGCGTGCTCGTAGAGCGCCTCGAACCTGCCGTAGACGAAGTTGAAGCCCCGGAAGAAGGCGTTGGGCTCGGTGGTGCGGGGCTTGAGCCACAGGGCGCACTGGGTGGGCTTGAGCGTGGCCGCGTTGATGGCCGAGATCACGGCCGTGGAGGCGATGACCAGGGCGAACTGCCGGTAGAGCTGGCCCGTGATGCCCGGCAGGAAGGCCGCAGGCAGAAACACCGCCGTGAGCACCAGGGTAATGCCGATGATCGGCCCGAAGAGTTCGGACATGGCCAGGATGGCCGCGTCGTGGGAGTTCTTGCCGTGCTCCATGTGGTGCATGGCCCCTTCCACCACGATGATGGCGTCGTCCACCACGATGCCGATGGCCAGGATGATGCCGAAGAGGGTGATGAGGTTCACCGAGAACCCCAGGCCCGCCATGGCCACGAACGCGCCGAGGATGGTCACGGGCACGGTGGTGGCGGGCACGAGCATGGCCCGCCAGTTCTGCAGGAAGACCATGATCACCACGAGCACCAGCACGGCGGCCTCGAAGAGGGTGTGGTAGACCTGCTCGATGGCCTTGTTCACGAAGCGGGTGGTGTCGAAGGGGATGGAGTATTCGAGTCCGGGCGGGAAGTCGCGGGCGAGCTCCTTCATCTTGGCCTTGATCTTGTCGGCCACGTCGATGGCGTTGGCTCCGGGCAGCAGGTAGGTGGCCATGCAGGTGGCGGGCTGGCCGTCCTTCTGGCCGAAGACGGAGTAGGTCTTGGCGCCCAGCTCCACGCGGCCCACGTCGCGCACGCGCACGATGCGCCCGGTCTGGTCGAAGCTCGACTTGACGATGATGTCCTCGAACTGCGTCACGTCCTCCAGGCGTCCCAGGGTCTGGATGGTGAGCTGGAACACCTGGTCGGGCGGGGTGGGGGCCTGGCCGATCATGCCCGAGGCCACCTGGACGTTCTGGTTGGAGATGGCGTTGACCACGTCCTGGGCGGCAAGACCCAGGGATTTGAGCTTGTCGGGGTCCAGCCAGATGCGCATGCCGTATTCGTCGGCGCCGTAGATGTTCACCGCGCCCACGCCGTTGATGCGCGAGATTTCGTCCTTGATGCGCAGGTAGGCGTAGTTGGAGAGGAAGAGGTCGTCGAAGCGCTTGTCGGGCGACTCCAGGGTGACCACCAGGAGGATGGCCGTGGACTGCTTGTTCACGGTGAGGCCCTGGCGCTGCACGTCCTGGGGCAGGCGCGGGATGGCCACGTTGGCGCGGTTCTGGACGAGCACGGTGGCGATGTCCAGGTCGGTGCCCACCTCGAAGGTGATGTTCAGCTGGTAGGAGCCGTCGGAGGAGGACTTGGAGGACATGTAGAGCATGTTCTCCACGCCGTTGATCTGCTGCTCCAGGGGGGCCGCCACGGTTTCCGCCACCACCTCGGGGCTCGCGCCCGGGTAGGACGTGGAGACCTGCACCGTGGGCGGCGTGATCTCCGGGTACTGGGCCACGGGCAGGCGCATGAGCGACACCGCGCCCAGGAGCATCATGACCACCGCGATCACGTTGGCCAGGACGGGGCGCTCGATGAAGAACTTGGAGAACATGGCGGCCCGCTATTTCTTGGCTTCGGAGGGGTTCACCGGCGCGCCCGGCCGGGCCATCTGCAACCCCGTGACGATGACCGACTCGCTGCCCTCCAGGCCCTTGTCGATCACGCGCAGGCCGTTGACGGCCTGCCCCACGGTGACCGGCTGCTGGCGCACCACGTTCTTCTCGCCAACCACCAGCACGTAGTGGCCCACCTGGTCCACGCCCACCGCGCCCTCGGGCACGGTGAGGGCGTCGCGGCTCTCCAGCGGCGCGCGCAGGCGCACGAAGAGGCCGGCGAAGAGCTTGCGCTCCTGGTTGGGGTAGATGGCGCGCAGGAGCAGGGTTCCGGTCTGGGGGTCCACGCCCAGGTCGTAGTAGTCCAGGTGGCCGCGGATGGGGTATCCGGTCTGGTCGGAGAGGCCCATCTCGATGGTCACGCGCTCGTCGGGCACGTCCTTGGGGGTGTGGTATTTCTGGATGCGCAGGAGGTCGCGCTCGGAGATGGTGAAGTAGGCGTAGATGGGGTCTTCCTTGATGACGGTGGCCAGCACGGTGGCCTGCCCGCCGGAGCCCACCAGGTTGCCCGCGTCCACCATGCGGCGGCTGACGCGGCCGTCGAAGGGGGCTGTCACCTGGGTGTAGCCCAGGTTGATGCGCGCGATGTCCAGGCTGGCCTTGGCCGATTCCAGGTCGGCCTTGGCGGAGTCGTGCTCGCGCTGCCACTTCACCACCTCGGTGTCCGGACCGGCGCGTTCGGCGAAGAGCTTCTTGGCGCGGGCCAGTTCGGTGACGGCCTGGGTGAGCCGGGCCTTGGCGGAGTCCACGTCTGCCTGGGCGCGTTCCACCTTGGCCTGGTAGGGCGCAGGTTCGATGACGAAGAGCAGCTGGCCCTTCTTCACGTCCTGGCCGTCCGCGAACTTGATCTGCTGGAGGAAGCCCTCCACGCGGGCGGTGAGGTTCACGGTCTGCACGGCCTGGGTGTTGCCGGTGAATTCGAGGTAGTCCACCACGCGCTGGCGCACGGGCTTGGCCACGGTCACCTCGGGCGGCGGCGGCGGGACGTAGGCGTTACGGCCGTCGCAGGCCGCGAGGGCGGCCAGGGTCAGGGCGGCGAAGAGGGCCGCGAGGGGCGTGGCGATCTGGCGCATGCGTGGGTCCTTGCGCCGGGGGGGGCCTCAGGCCCGTTCCTCCGGCCGGATGCATCGGTTTCGGGTTGGCGCGCCCCGGGTACGTCTGGCGCGCACGCCTCGTCAGAAATCGGGGACGTAGCGTCCGGGTCCGGCCTTGGCCGGGTCATCCTGCTTCGCGGGGCTTTCGCCCAGCAGGGAGCCCCACCAGGTGCGCCGTTTCATCTCGTCCTGGATGTCCTTGGGCACGGCGGGTTCGGGGCGTTCCTGCCAGCCGCCGCCCAGGGCGCGGTAGAGGCCCGTGAGGCCCAGCACGATCTCTCCCCGGGCCTGGGCCCAGGCGTTCTGCTGGGTCAGCTGGTCCTGCTGGGCCACGATGACGGTGGTGAAGTCGGTCTTGCCTTCGCGGTACTGCAGAAAGGCCAGCTCCGCGCCGCGCTTGGCGGCCTCGGCGGCCAGGGCCAGGCGCTCGGCCTTGACCCGGGACTGCTGGAACTCCGAAAGGCCGTCCTCGGCCTCCTTGAGGGCGGTGATCACCGCGTTGGAGTAGAGCAGCAGGGCCTCCTGGAACTTGGCGTCCTGGAGGCGGACGTTGTTCACGATGCGCCCGTAGTTGAAGAGGTTCCAGGTGAAGCTCGGGCCGAACCCGGCGGTGAAGCTCTGGGGCGCGAGCAGCTCCGCCAGGGAGAACACGCCCATGTTGGAGGAGAGCCAGCCCACGTTGCCGGTGAGGCTGAACGACGGGAAGAGGTCGGCCTTGGCCACGCCGATGGAGGCGCACTGGGCCGCGGCGCGGAACTCGGCGGCGCGGATGTCGGGACGCCGCCGCAGGAGTTCGGCCGGGATGCCCACGCCCACCTGGTCCGGGGCGCGGGGGATGCCCGAGGCCTTGTTGAGGACGGCGGCCAGGTCCGAGGGGGGCATGCCCAGGAGCGCCGAGAGGGCGTGGCGTCCCTTCTGGATGTTCTTCTCCAGCACGGGGATGGTGGCCAGGGTGGATTCGAGCAGGGTCTTGGCCTGCATCACGTCGCGCTCGCTGGTGGCGCCCAGGCGGAAGCGCACGTCGGCGATGTTCAGGGCCTCGGTCTGCAGGACCACGTTCTCGCGGGCGATGCGCAGCTGCTCCTCGCTGACGCGCAGGAGGGCGTAGGTGCTGGCCACATCGGCGGTGAGGCTCGCCAGGGCGTTGTCGTAGTCGGCCACGCTGGCGGCCAGGGTCGCCTCGGCGGACTCCACGGCGCGGCGGTACTTGCCCCAGAAGTCCAGCTCCCAGGCGGCGGAGAACCCGGCGTTGTTCTGCCAGAAGCCCAGCTGCACGCCCGAGTCGTTGGGGGGCTGGGGGGAGGTGGGGGTGCGCTGGCTGGCCTCGGTGAAGGAGTAGCCGCCCAGGGCCTGCTGGGTCTGGGGGAAGAGGCGGCCCACGGAGATGCCCAACTGGGCCCTGGCCTGGAGGATGCGCAACCCGGCGATGTGCAGGGGGATGTTCCTGGCGCGGGCCATGGCCGTGAGTTCGTCCAGGGCGGGGTCGGACAGGAGTTTCCACCAGTCGTCGGCCACGGGGAGGTCGGCGGTGGCGGTCTTGCGTTCGGCTTCCATCCATGCCGGGGGCGTGGACGCTTCGGGCTTGCGGAAGTCCGGGCCGACCTTCATGCAGCCGCCGAGGACCAGCGGGGCCAGGAGAAGGAAAAGGATGCGCGCGCGTGGGGGCATGGTCCGTCCAGTTGGGATTTCTGATGCTGCTTGCATTTCCTAGCACAGGTGGCATGGGGTGAGGCAAGGGCAAATAACAGCCCCGCTCGGTTTGACGCCATGCGCGGGCCCGGATATGAGCGGGAAGGAGAGAGACACGTTCCCTTCCGGACACAGGAGGCCCCATGCGAGGCATCGTCCCGATTCGCTCCGTGCTGCTGCTCCTGGCGTTGGTCTTCGCCCTGGCGACGCCCTCCCGGGGCGCTACGCTCCAGGACGCGACGCTCGCCGTCTACAACGGCCTCTACGCCCAGGCCGTGTTGTCCGCCCAGGCTGATCTCGCGCACCTCAAGGAGCCGCCCTCGGCCGCGTCCCTCTGGGACATCGACGCCGACGATTCCCGCATCCTGTGGAGCGGCACGCCAGGGCAAAGCCTCGTGCAGGTGACCACCTTCACCAAGGCCGTCTACTACCAGTCCTTCCGGTCCGGCCAGTCCGTCACGGCCGGGGCCGACCTCTGGGTGCTCCCCGCTCCCCAGATGAAGACCGAGGTGCCCGAGGAGGACCCCCTCACCGCCGCGCTCAATCCCCGGCTGGCCACCGCGATGTATCTGGGCCTGCCCCCGACCAGCGCCAACGACGCCGTGGCCACCTTCTGGGCCAGCCCCGACGTGCTGCTGCGCCCGGCCGTGGACAACGCCATCGACCGCCACGACCTGCCCGCCTCCTACCCCCTGACCCTCCAGACCGTCCCCGTGGCCTCCCGGTCGCTCACGCCCGCCGAGGCCCCGGCCCCGGGGTTTTCGCCGACCTCCAACTACGTGGAGTGGTTCCAGGAGCGCCAGAGCGCCATCTTCGACTTCTCCGTCAAGGGCGGCCCCTACCCCTGGACGGGCCTGGGCTACACCTACGACTGGAACCCCGCCGCGCCCGACGTGGTGGGCGGCAGCGAGTTCGTCGCGCCCAAGGGCAGCCCGCTGGTGTTCGTCTCGCTCACGCCCGTGGCCGACTATTACAGGAAGTAGGGCGCGCCGGGCGCTTTACAGCGCGGGCGAAGGCGGGTAGCCGGGGGCCTGGAGCGCCCATGAACGTCCAAGTCCTCATCGTCGACGACGAGGCCCCGGCCCGCGACGAGCTGGCCTACCTCCTCGAAGCCCACCCGGACCTGCGCGTGAGCCAGGCCGCCACGGCCCAGGCCGCCCTGGAACACCTGCGCCAACGCGGCGCGGACCTCGTGTTCCAGGACATCCAGATGCCCGGCCAGGACGGCTTCCAGGTGCTGGCCGAAGCCCAGGCCCTGCCCACTCCGCCGCTCTTCGTCTTCGTGACGGCCTTCGACCAGCACGCCATCCGCGCCTTCGAGGAGAACGCGGTGGACTACCTGCTCAAGCCCGTGTCGCCCCGGAGGCTGGAGAAAAGCCTGGAGCGCGTGCGCAGGCTCCTGGAGGAGCCCTGCCGCAACCCCTGGCAGGACGCCCTGGAGCGGCTGCTGGCCTCCCGGGGCCGCGCGGCCCTGCCCCGGCTGGCCGTGGAGCAGGGCGGGCGCGTGGCCATGATTCCGCTGGCGCGGGTGGTGCTGGTGGAGGCCGAGGAGAAGAAGGTGTTCGCGCTCACGGACCAGGGCCGCTTCGTCTGCCACTGCCTGAACACCCTGGGCCGCGCGGCCGAGCGCCTGGAGGGGCTGCCCTTCTTCCAGGCCAACCGGGCGCAGCTCGTCAACGTGGAGCGCATCGCCGAGTTCTCGCCCTGGTTCGGGGGCAAGTACCTGGTGGTCATGAACGACCAGGCCCGCACCGAGGTGACCGTGAGCCGCAACCGCGCCCGCGAATTCAAGCAGAGGGTGGGCATTTGAACGCGCTGATCAATCCCGAGGTGCCGGAACTCTTCCTGAACCTTTCGCAACGCTTCGGCCTCCTGCTGGCGGGCGGCTTCGCCATCATGACGGTCACCTCCATCGACAAGCTGGGGCCACGGCGCGACAGGCCCCTGTGGGCCACGCTGCTGCTGGTGGCGATGTTCGGCGTGTTCGGGGTGCTGGGAACCTACACGGGCAACGCGGTGTTCAAGTCCTTCGCCAACCTGCGGGCCATGGTGGTGGTCACGGCCGGGCTGTTCGGCGGCCCGGGCGTGGGCTTCGGCGTGGGGTTCATCGCCGGGGCGCACCGCTACCTCATCGACATCGGCGGCTTCTCGGCCCTGCCTTGCGGGCTGGCCACGCTCATCGAGGGCACGGCGGCCGGGCTCCTGGCCGCGCGCCTCACGGGGAACCGCCTGGACTGGCGGCTGGCCATGGGCCTCTGCCTGGCGGGCGAGACCCTGCACATGGGCCTGGTGCTCGCCTTCTCCCAGCCCCTCTCCGAAGCCGTGGCCCTGGTGCGCGTGATCGCCCTGCCCATGATCGTCTTCAACTCCCTTGGCGCGGCCCTCTTCGTGAAGGCCCTGGACCTCCAGATGCGCTTCCGCCAGGCCCAGAACCGCGACCTGGCCCGCCAGATCCTCTCCATCGCCAACCAGACCGTGGCCCATCTGCGCGCCGGGCTCACCGCCGAGACGGCCCGGGCCACGGCGGACATCATCCTGCGCGAGGCCCAGGTGGCCGCCGTGGCCGTCACCTCGGGCCAGACCATCCTGGCCCACGTGGGCGAAGGCCAGGACCACCACCTCTCCGGAGGCATGGTGCGCACCGCTGCCACGCGGCGGGTGGTCGAGTCCGGCGAGCCCCTCTTCGTGCGCGACCGCCAGGGCATCGACTGCTCCCAGCGCGGCTGCCCCCTCTCCGAGGCCATCATCGTGCCCCTGCGCAAGGGGCCGGAGATCCTGGGCTGCCTGAAGATCTACGGCACCGGCCGACGCCCCCTGGACGAGACGCTCTTCGAGCTGGCCAAGGGCCTGGCCGACCTCTTCTCCACCCAGCTGGAGCTGGAGGACATCGGCATCAAGAACCAGCTGCTGGCCCAGGCCGAGATCGGCCGCCTCCAGGCCCAGATCAACCCGCACTTCCTCTTCAACTCGCTCAACACCATCGCCAGCTTCTGCCGCACGGCCCCGGCCCAGGCCAGGGAGCTGCTTCTGGACCTCTCGCGCTACATGCGGCGCAATCTGGACTCCAGCCGGGGGCTCATCCGCCTCTGCGACGAGGTGGACCAGACCCGGGCCTACCTGGCCATCGAGCAGGCCCGCTTCGGCGAGCGCATCCGCGCCGAGATCGACCTGGCGCCCGGCGCGGAGGAGTGCCTCGTGCCGCCCCTGATCATCCAGCCCCTGGTGGAGAACGCCGTGCGCCACGGCATCCTCTGCAAGGAGGAGGGCGGGGTGGTGCGCCTGCGCGCCCGGCGCGAGAACGGCGAACTGCTGGTGGAAGTGGCCGACGACGGCGCGGGCATGGACGCCGCCCAGGTGCTCGCCATCCAGACCCGCGGCGGCGCGGAATCCCTCTGCGAGGGCGTGGGCGCGCGCAACTCCAACCAGCGCCTCGTTCAACTCTACGGCCCGGCCCACGCCCTGCGCGTGGAGAGCGCCCCGGGCGCGGGGACTAGCATCAGCCTGAGGATTCCGCAGGGAACGGGATGACCAGAGGGGTAAGTTTCAAGGGAATCTGTCAAGAGGGGGGATGTTTTTTTCTGAATATTTAGTGTACGTGATTTCGGGGTGTTACTGTGTGCCCGGGGGGTAATTTTTGAAAGCGGGCTTGCCAATGATAGCACGGATGCTACTATTCTTCTTGTCCCTTGTTGGGATGATGGAGAAACCGAGTGAATAAATTTGAATCAATTCTCAGATTGATCTTTGCCGTTCCTACCAGTTCAAAGGTGCAGTACAAGGAAGTCAGAGCGTTGCTTGTTCATCTCGGTGCGGAAGTGCGCGAAGGCTCCGGGTCACGTGTCAAGTTTCATTTTGCAGGCATCGGCGGCGGAAGAGTTTTGAGCTTGCACAGACCGCATGCCAAGGAGCTGTGCAAAGCTGCTGTTGAGGATGTTAGGGATGTTCTTATGGAGTTGGGATTGTCCAGGTAATTCTTCTGAGCTGTCCGCAGGTGTTATTATGAGAGCAAATTCAAGTTTTTATTCGCGTGGGTCAGATCTTATGCAGTACGGCGAGTATTTTGGCACAGTTGAATTTGATCTTGAAGAGAAACGCATATACGGACGTGTTCTCGGGATCAACGACAAGATCAGTTACGAAGGGTCTGATCTCGAATCATTGGAACGTGATTTCCGTGAGGCCGTGGACGACTATGTGGCCTTCTGCCAGGAAAAAGGCAAGGAGCCCGAGAAGTCGTTTTCCGGAAAGATACTCCTGCGCGTGGACCCGGAGTTACATGGCCAGGTGGCCGCAGCAGCCCAGCGGAGCGGGATGAGCATCAACGCCTGGCTCAATGAGACCCTGCGCGCTTCGATTGCAGTACACCCGCGATCCTGAACCTGGATGCCAGGGAAACTCCAGGTCCGGTCCAGCGTTTGCCCTGCCGGACACTTCATCCCTCCCATCCGCTCTTTCATTCCCCTGATCGTCCCTTTCGCGCGCAAACCGGGGCGCGTCGCGCCCGGAGCGTGCATGTTCGGCCCATCTCAAGCGGAGGAGGTCCGGCATGAACGCTCTGACCCTGGTGTTTGCGTCCCTCTGCCTCTTCGCCATCGGCTACCGCTTCTACGGCTTGTTCATAGCCAGGAAGGTGCTGGGGGCGAACGAGGCCAGGCTCACCCCGGCCATCAAGATGGCCGACGGCGTGGACTATGTGGAAACCAACAAATACGTGCTCTTCGGGCACCATTTCGCGGCCATCGCCGCCGCCGGGCCGCTGCTCGGCCCCGTGCTGGCCGCCCAGTTCGGCTACATGCCGGGCGCGCTGTGGATCCTGGTGGGCTGCGTGCTGGCGGGCGCGGTGCACGACATGGTGGTGCTCTTCGCCTCGGTGCGCCATAAGGGCCAGAGCCTGGCCTACATCGCCACCCAGGAAGTGGACAAATTCACCGGCACGGTGGCCTCCTTCGCGGTGCTCTTCATCCTGGTGCTCACCCTGGCGGGCCTCTCCATCGCCTGCGTGAACGCCATGTTCCACAGCGCCTGGGGCACCTTCACCGTGTTCGCCACCATCCCCATCGCCATCTTCATGGGCCTGTACATGCAGTACATGCGCCCCGGCGACGTGAAAGGCGCGAGCCTCATGGGCGTGGCCCTGCTGGTGCTGGCCGTCATGGGCGGCCACTGGGTGGCCGAGTACGAGCCCATGGCCAAGATCTTCACGCTCTCCAAGCCCGCGCTCTCGCTGGCCATCCCCATCTACGGCGTGGCCGCGTCCATCCTGCCGGTGTGGCTGCTCCTGTGCCCGCGCGACTACCTCTCCACGTACCTGAAGATCGGCACCATCGGCATGCTGGCCCTGGGCATCTTCTGGGTGCGCCCGGACCTCCAGATGCCCGCCTTCACGCAGTTCGTGTCCGGCGGCGGCCCGATCATCGGCGGCCCGGTGTTCCCCTTCCTGTTCATCACCATCGCCTGCGGCGCCATCTCGGGCTTCCACGCCATCATCGCCACGGGCACCACGCCCAAGATGCTGGACTCCGAGCGCAACCTGCTCTTCGTGGGCTACGGGGCCATGCTCACCGAGGGCTTCGTGGCCATCATGGCGCTCATCGCGGCCTGCACCATGGTCCCGGCCGACTACTTCGCCATCAACGCCGCCCCGGCGGCCTTCGAGAAGCTGGGCATGACCACCGTGCACCTGGACAGCCTGGCCGTGGCCGTGGGCGAGCAGCTCAAGGGCCGCCCCGGCGGAGCGGTGTCCCTGGCCGTGGGCATGGCGCAAATCTTCTCGGCCATACCCTTCATGCAGACCCTGGTGGCCTACTGGTACCACTTCGCCATCATGTTCGAGGCGGTGTTCATCCTCACGGCCATCGACGCGGGCACCCGCGTGGGCCGCTTCTTCCTGCAGGAGATGATCGGCCAGGTGGCCCCGCGCTTCAACGACAAGCGCTGGTGGCCGGGCGTGATCATCACCTCCATCCTGTTCACCTTCTTCTGGGGCTACCTGGTCTACACCGGGGACATCGGCACCATCTGGCCCCTGTTCGGCATGTCCAACCAGCTCCTGGCCTCGGTGGGCCTGATCATCGGCACGGTGATGATCATCCGCATTGGCAAGGCCAAGTACGCCTGGATCACGGCCGTGCCCGGCCTGGGCCTGGCGGGCATGACCCTGTGGGCCGGGTACCTCTCCGTGATGAACAACTTCCTGCCCAAGGGCCTGTACCTGCTGGCCACCCTGGCGGTGATCGTGATGGTGCTCATGGCCATCGTGATGGTGGGAGCGTTCAGGCGCGTGACGCGCCTGCTCAAGGTGCAGAAGACCGTGCCCGACCAGTACGGCGAGGCCGTGCTGGAAGTTGTCCCCGAGTAACAAGGCGCTCATCCCCGCAAGGGGATTCCTCCTGGGCCGCCGGACGCAAGTCCGGCGGCCTTTCGTTGTTTGGAGGTGCTTGACAAGTTACCATAGTGGTACAATATGGGCCATGGAGAAGCGCAAGCCGACCTACGATCTCGCCTCGTTCCAGGCGGCCGCAGGGAAGCCGGGGAAGCTGGCCGTCACCACCACGGCGGCCCGCACGGCGTTCGGGCTGGGGTTCGACAGGGCGGGGATCGTGCGGGTCTTGCTCGGCATGCAGAGACGGCATTTCGTGAAGTCGATGACTTCCAACGCCGACCATGCCCTCTGGCAGGATGTGTATTCCGTGCCCTCGGAGGCGGGGCAATTGTATGTGAAGTTCACGGCGGGCGTTCTCACCGAGTTCGTGCTGCTGTCCTTCAAGGAGAGAGACAATGGATGATCCGACCCGGTGCCCCCATGACGGCGGGCTCATGGAGCGAGGCGTCAGACCTGTTGAGTTCAGCTACAAAGGCGAGATGGCCGTGGTGGACATGCCCGGGTGGTATTGTTCTGTTTGCGGCGAGGGCGTGCACACGGCGGCGGACATGAAGGCCTCCGACCGCGCGCTGAACCGGCTGAAAGCCAGACGGGAGCGGCTTCTGGAAGCCGAGGAGATCCGGCGCATCCGCAAACGGCTCGGGCTGACCCAGGCGCAGGCCGGCAAGGTGATCGGCGGCGGCCCCAAGGCCTTCTCCAAATACGAAACGGGCGACCTGCTGCCGAGCCGCGCCGTGGTGAGCGCGCTCAAGCTCCTGGACGCCAGGCCCGAGGGGCTGGCGACCCTCATGTGAAGCTGCTTCGGTCAAGCCATGCAAAAGGCCGCCGGACCCACGCCCGGCGGCCTCCTTCATTCCAACTTCCTTCCGCTCGCCTCGCCTAGACCTGCCCGAACTTCCTCTTCGCCTCGATGCGCTTGGCGTGCAGGATGGGCTCGGTGTAGCCGCTGGGCTGGGCGCGGCCCTGGAGCACCAGCGCGCATGCGGCCTGGAAGGCCACGGAGTTCTCGAAGTCCGGGGCCATGTTCCGGTAGGCCGGGTCGCCCGCGTTCTGGCGGTCCACCACGGCGGCCATGCGCTTGAGCGTCTCGATCACCTGCTCCTGCGTGCACACGCCGTGGCGGATCCAGTTGGCCAGGTACTGGCTGGAGATGCGCAGCGTGGCGCGGTCCTCCATCAGGCCCACGTCATTCATGTCGGGCACCTTGGAGCAGCCGATGCCCTGTTCCACCCAGCGCACCACATAGCCCAGGATGCCCTGGGCGTTGTTGTCGAGCTCGCGCTGCACCTGCTCCGCCGTGAGCGAGCCCTTCTCCATGAGCGGGATGGTCAGAAGGTCCGCGAGTCTGGCCCGGCGCTTGCCGGTCATGCCCTTCTGCACCTCGAGCACGTTCACGAAGTGGTAGTGCATGGCGTGCAGGGTGGCCGCCGTGGGCGAGGGCACCCACGCGGTGTTGGCCCCGCTCAGGGGATGGCCGATCTTCACTTCCACCATCTCGGCCATCATGTCCGGCTTGGCCCACATGCCCTTGCCCACCTGGGCCTTGCCCGAGAGTCCGCAGGCCAGTCCCACGTCCACGTTCCAGTCCTCGTAGGCCTTGATCCAGGCGGCCTGGCGCATGGCGTCCTTGCCCACCATGGGGCCTGCCTCCATGCTGGTGTGGATCTCGTCGCCGGTGCGGTCCAGGAAACCGGTGTTGATGAAGATCAGGCGCTCGCGCGCGGCGCGGATGCACTCCTTGAGGTTCACGGTGGTGCGCCGCTCTTCGTCCATGATGCCGATCTTCATGGTGTTGGGGGCCAGGCCCAGGGCCTTTTCCACCGCGCCGAAGAGCTCCGCCGTGAAGGCCACCTCCTCGGGGCCGTGCATCTTGGGCTTCACGATGTACACCGACCCGGCCCGGCTGTTGCGGAGCTGGCCCAGGCCCTTGATGTCGTGGACGGCCAGAAGGCCCGTGACCATGGCGTCCAGGATGCCCTCGGGGATCTCCGCGCCGTCCTTGAGCACCGCGCCGGTGGTCATCAGGTGTCCCACGTTGCGCACCAGGAGCAGGCTGCGCCCGGGCAGGCTGAAGGCCTTGCCGTCGGGAGAGAAGTAGGCGCGGTCCGGGTTGAGGCGGCGCTCCACGGTTTTGCCTGCCTTGGCGAAGCTGGCGCTGAGGCTGCCGTTGAAGAGCCCGAGGATGTTGGCGTAGGCCTGTGCCTTGTCGGGGCCGTCCACGCAGGCCACGGAGTCCTCGCAGTCGAGGATGGTGGTCACTGCGGACTCGAGCGCCACGTCCTTCACCCCGGCGGGATGGGCCTTGCCCACGGGGTGGGCGCGGTCGATGCGGATTTCGCAGTGCAGGCCGTGGTTGGCCAGCAGCACCACCGAGGGTTCGGGCGCGCCCGCGTAGCCCTTGAACAGGGAGGGATCGGCCAGGCCGGTGGACGCGCCGTCCGTGAGGCCCACCACGAGCCTGCCGCCCTCGACCTTGTAGGAGGCGGCCTGGGCGTGGGAGCCCTTGGCCAGGGGGAAGGCCTTGTCCAGGAACTGGGCGGCCCGGGCCACCACGGCCTCGCCGCGCTTGGGATTGTAGGCGAGGCCCTTCTCCAGTCCGGGGCTTTCGGGGATCACGTCCGTGCCGTAGAGGGCGTCGTAGAGGCTGCCCCAGCGGGCGTTGGCCGCGTTGAGGGCGTAGCGCGCGTTGGTGACGGGCACCACCAGCTGCGGCCCGGCAACGGAGGATATTTCGGGGTCGACGCCGGTGGTCTCGATGGCGAAGTCCTGCCCTTCGGGGACCAGGTAGCCGATCTCGCGCAGGAAGGCCTCGTAGGCGTCGGGGTCGTGGGGCTGCCCGGCGCGGCCCTGGTGCCAGGAGTCGATGGCCTGCTGCAGGGCGTCGCGTTTGGCCAGCAGTTCGCGGTTGCGCGGGGCCAGGCGGTCCAGGATGTCCGCCAGGGACTTCCAGAAATCCGGGGCGTCCACGCCGGTCCCCTGGCAGTCCTTGGCGATGAGTTCGGCCAGGGGGTTGGACACGTCGAGACCGGAGATGTGAACACGCTCGCTCATGGATTGCTCCTCTTGGAAGGGTGGGGTTGGCGGCGGGCTTCCGGCGTCCCGGAATCCCGCGTCTGGGGGTGCGGCCCGGGGGCGTGGCCCATCTGGGCGGAAATGTCGGCGGCGGCTCGGATCACCAGCGCGCCCAGTCCGGGCAGGCGTTCGGGGGTGAGCCGGGCGCTGGGGCCGGAGACGCTCAGGGCGCCGGCCGGGAGCCCTCCGGCCTGTCGGATGAGGGCGGCGGCGCAGCGCACGCCGGTCTCCATCTCCTCGTCGTCCACGGCATAGCCTTGGCGGCGCACGGTTTCGAGCTCCTCGCGGAAGTCCCCGGCGTCCAGGATGGTGCGCGGCGTGCGCGCCGTGCGCGGGGAGGACTCGAAGCGCTCCATGGCCTTGTCCGGGGGCAGGGAGGCCAGGTAGGCCTTGCCCACCCCGGAGCAGGAGAGGGGCACGCGCGCGCCCACGCGGGTGAACAGGCGCAGCATGGAGCGCGTGGCGCACTCCTGCTCCACGTAGACGGCCTCGTCGGCGTCGAAGACCACCAGGTTGACGGCCTCGCCGGTCTCGCGGGTGTACTGCAATCGAAGCGCGCAGGGTCTCATTGAGCCAGGCGTTGATG
>NZ_JBZVFJ010000085.1:0-17220 GCF_058402725.1 Fundidesulfovibrio sp.
GTCCTGTTGTTCGGGGGCGGGCCTGAGGTTCAAAAGCCTGCGCACGTACAGCGCGTCGTGGAAGGAGGTGGACTGGTAGCCCAGCATCACGTCGTCGGCCCCGGGCACGCCCATGACGTAGGCGCACCCGGCCGCGCCCAGCAGGGTGAGCAGCACGTCCATGTCGTCCTGATCGGCTTCGGCGTGGTTGGTGTAGCAGGCGTCCACGCCCATGGGCAGGCCCAGGAGCTTGCCGCAGAAGAGGTCCTCCAGCCCGGCGCGGATGATCTGGCGGCCGTCGTGGAGGTATTCCGGGCCGATGAAGCCCACCACGGTGTTCACCAGCAGCGGGTCGAAGGCGCGCGCCACGGCGTAGGCCCTGGCCTCCAGGGTCTGCTGGTCCACGCCGTGGTGCGCCCCGGCCGAGAGGGCGCTGCCCTGTCCGGTCTCGAAGTACATCACGTTGCGCCCGATCTCGCCCCGGTTCAGGGAGAGCGCGGCCTGGCGGCCCTCTTCCAGCAGGGCAAGGCTCACGCCGAAGCTCTCGTTGACGCCCTGGGTGCCGCCCACGGACTGGAACACCAGGTCCACCGGGGCTCCGGCCTCGATGGAGCGGATGGTGTTGGTGATGTGGGTGAGCACGCAGGTCTGGGTGGGGATGGCGTAGCGGGCGCGGACCTCGTCCAGGCACTCCAGGAGCAGGCGCACGGTGGGCAGGTTGTCCGTGGCCGGGTTGATGCCGATGCAGGCGTCGCCGCTGCCCAGCACCAGGCCGTCCACCACCGAGGCCAGGACGCCCCGGGGATCGTCGGCGGGGTGGTTGGGCTGCAGGCGCGCGCAGAGCGTGCCGGGCAGCCCCACCGTGGAGCGGAAGGCCGCCGTGTTGGCCATGCGGGAGCTGGCCAGGATGAGATCCTGGTTGCGCATGATCTTGGACGCCGCAGCCGCCATCTCCGGCGTGAGGCCGGGCGCGAGGGCCTTGAGGAAATCCCGGTCGGCGGCGTCGGAGAGCAGCAGTTCGCGCAGCTGGCCCACGCTCAGGTTCTTCACGGGCTCGAAGGCGGCCTTGTCGTGGCTGTCCAGGATGAGCCGGGTCACCTCGTCGGACTCGTAGGGCACCAGGGGCTCTTCCAGGAAGTCCGTCAGGGGCGCGTCGGCCAGCACGTAGCGCGCGGCCGCCCGCTCCTCGTCGCTCGCGGCCGCGACGCCCGCCAGGACATCGCCCGAGCGGTGCGGCGTGGCCTTGGCCATCACCTCCCGCAGGTCCGCGAAGGTGTGGCGGCGGCCTCCCAGGGTGACGCCCCGCATGTCTTCAAGCCTCCTGGCCCTGCCAGTACATGGACTCTTTCACCGCGTCGAGCAGGCGTTCGATGTCGGCAGGGTACACCTCTCCGATGTTGCCGATGCGGAAGGTGTCCACCGCGTCGGTCACCTTGCCGGGATAGACCACGAAGCCTTTCGTCTTGAGCTTGTCGTAGAACGTCTTGAAGGCGTAGTCGGGGTGCGTGGGGCTGACGAAGGAGGTGATGATGGGCGACTGCCACTTCCTGGGCAGGAGGGTCTTGAAGCCCAGGCGTTCCATGCCGTCCACGAGGATGCGCTGGTTGGCGCTGTAGCGCTCGAAGCGTCTGGCCACGCCCCCCTCGGCGTCGAGTTCGTCCATGGCGGCCACGAAGGCGCGCACCACGTGGGTGGGGGAGGTGAAGCGCCATTTGCCGCCGCCGTCCTCCATGCCCTTCCACTGGTCGTACAGGTCCAGGCTGAGCGAGCGCGCCCGGCCCGCGCAGGCCTCGATCACCTCGCGGCGCGCCAGCACGAAGCCGAAGCCCGGCACGCCCTGGATGCACTTGTTGGCGCTGGAGATGAGCGCGTCCGCCCCGATGGCGTCCACGTCGATGGGGATGCCGCCGAAGCTGCTCATGGCGTCCACGATGTAGGTGCGCCCCGCGTCCTTGACCGCCTTGCCGATGGCCTCGATGGGGTTGAGCATGCCCGTGGTGGTCTCGCAGTGGACCACGGCCACGTGGGTCACTTCCGGGTGCCGGGCCAGCAGTGCCTCCACGCGGGAGGGGTCCACCGGGGCTGTCTCGCCGAAGTCTTCGAGCACCAGGGGGATGCCCAGCACCCTGGCGATCTTGCCGATGCGCTGTCCGTAGGCCCCGTTGGCCAGCACCATGAGCGCGCCGTCGCGCGGGACCAGCGTGCCCACGCAGGACTCCACGCAGAAGGTGCCGCTGCCCTGCATGAGCACGGCGGTGAAGGCCTGCCCGGGGCCTGCCAGAACGCACAGGCGGGCGCGCAGGTCCTGGACGATGGAGTTGTAGTCCAGGTCCCAGGTGCACCAGTCGCGCAGCATGGCCGCCTTGACGGCCTTGGAGGTGGAGAGCGGCCCCGGCGTGAGAAGGATGTAGGGGTTGTCGGGATAGCAGGAGAGGTCCATGGTGTGCTCCTTGGGTCAGCTGACGCGGGCCAGGGCGTCCTCCACGATGTCGAGGGCGCGGTCCAGGTCGGTTTCGGCGATGGTGAGCGGCGGCGTGAGGGTGAGCACGTTGCCGTGACTGGTCTTGAAGCTCAGCCCGCGTTCCAGGCAGTGGTAGAGCGCGGCGTCCGCCTGGTCCGGGGCCTTTGCGCGTGTTGCGCGGTCCGTGACGAGCTCCACGGCGAGGGAGAGCCCCAGGCCGCGGACCTGCCCCACCAGGGGGAAGCGCCGCGCCATGCCCTCGAGGCGGACGAGCGCCTTCTCTCCCAGGCGGCGGGAGCGCCCGACCAGGCCTTCGGCCTCGAGGACCTCCAGCATGGCCAGCCCGGCGGCGCAGGCCGTGGGGTTCTTCTCGTGGGTGTAGTGCCCCAGGGCCAGGTGCCCCGCCTTGTCCAGGGCCGGATCGGCCAGCACGGCGGCCAGGGGCATCACGCCGCCTCCCAGGCCCTTGCCCAGCACCAGGATGTCGGGGTCGGCCCCGAAGTGTTCGCAGGCGAAGAGCCTGCCGGTGCGGCCCAGGCAGGTGGCGGTCTCGTCCAGGATGAGCAGCGCGCCGTGGCGGTCGCAGGCCGCGCGCACGGCAGGCCAGTAGCCCGGCGGCGGGACGTTCACCGTGGTGCAGCGCAGCGGTTCGGCGATCACGGCGGCCACGTCGCCTTCCTTTTCCAGCACGTAGTCCAGGTAGCGGGCGCAGGCCAGGCCGCAGCTCTCGCAGCCGCCGTCCCCGGGGGCCAGCACGCAGCGGTAGGGGTCGGGCGGGGGCACGTGGGCCGTGCCGGGCAGCAGCGGGCCGATGCCGGAGCGGAACAGGGCCTCGCCGCCCACGGAGCAGGCGTCCAGGGATGCGCCGTGGAAGGAGTCCCACATGGAGACGGTCTTGAACCGCCCGGTGGCCACCCGTGCGATCTTGAGGGCCATGCCCACGGCCAGCGTGCCCCCCGGCGCGAAGAGGAGCTTGCCGAGCTTCCCCGGGGCGCGCTCCACCAGGGCCTCGGCCAGGCGCACGGCGGGCTCGTTGGTGAAGCGGCGCGGGCAGAAGGCCATCTGGTCCAGCTGGCGGCGGATGGCCTCCAGCACGGCGGGATGGGCGTGCCCGGCCTGGTGCAGGGAGTTGCCGTGGAAGTCCAGCAGGGTCCGGCCGTCCAGGGTGGTCAGCGTGGAGCCTTCGCAGCCGGAGAGGGCGTCCAGGCACGGGGTGGAGAGCGACTGCCTGAGGAAGACGCGCTCATCGCGGTCCAGGAGCGCCCGGGCGGCCTCGGAAAGGCCCGCCCGCCAGGCGGCGCGCCTTTCCGAGGTGTTCACGTCGCCCTCGCCCGGCGGCGGGGCGGCCGGAAGGGGTGGTTCCATGGGTCAAGCCTTGCAGCAGGGGCGCTCGCCACCGGCGAGGCGGGCGTCGATCGCGGCCAGCAGGGGGGGGCAGTCGGCCAGCGAGGGGACCACGTAGTGGGCGCCGGCCGCCAGCAGCCTTCCGGCCACGGCCTCCTGGCGGGCGGCCTTCTCGGCCGGGTCCAGGGCGGCCAGTTCGGCCTCGGTCAGGCCCATCTCGTTGCCGCTGGTGGAGAGGCCGATGGTCCACATGCCGGCGTTGACGCCCTCTGCCACGTCGGATTCCGTGTCGCCGATCTTGACCATCTCCCAGAAGGGGAAGACCCCGAGGTTCAGGGCGGCCTGGTAGCACATGAAGGGGGTGGGGCGTCCGGCGGGCGTGTCGGAGGAGCAGACCATGGTGTCGGGAACGTAGCCCTTCCTGGCGGCCTCCACGGTCATCACGTCCATCATGGGGCGGGTGTAGCCCGTGGTGGAGCCCACCTTGAGCCCCATGGCGCGGAAGGCTGCCACGGCGTCCAGCGCGCCCGGGATGATGTCGGCATGGCGGGCGATGCATTCCACCATGAGGGGCTCGGTGAGCAGGTACATGGCGTCCACGTCGGCCTCGTCGGGGTCGCGGCCGTGGGCGGCGCGCCAGAGGGCGGCAACTTCCGGGTCGCGGGTCATGGAGCGCACGTGGTCCTTCTTCATCAGGCCCATGGGCTTGCGGGCGTGGGCCACCGTGACGTCCACGCCGTGGCGTCTGAACACTTCCACGAACACGGCCACCGGGCCGATGCAGCCGTGGTCCACCACGGTTCCGGCCCAGTCCAGCACGACGGCCTTGACGTTCTTCAGGGGATTGATCGCCATGGGAGATCCTTTTGCTCAACGGTTCTGCCAGGCCCTGGCCCGGCGTTGCAGGCCCGCCGTGCACGCCCCGTAGAGGATGCGCACGGCGAGGTTCGTGGCCACGATCACCACGCACATGGCCAGGGCCGCCGCGGTGTCGCCCGCGTCGTCCATGTTGGCCACGGCCACTGCCGCCAGCGGCAGGTCCGCGCTGTAGAGGAAGATGACGGCCGAGAGCGTCGTCATGGAGCGCACGAAGAAATAGTAGCCGATCTCGAGCACGGCCGGGAGGCAGACGGGGAAGGTCACGGTGCGCAGGAGCCGGGTGAAGGGGACGCTGAGCGACTCCGAGACGGCCTCGTACTCGCTGTCGAGCTGTTTGAGGGCCGTGCGCGCCGTGAGGAAGGACACGGTGTGGAAATAGATCAGGTTGGACAGCACCAGCAGGCCCATGGAGCCGTAGAGGAAGGCGAACGGATTGGGGATGCGCAGGCCGTGGAAATCCCAGCCCGGGGCGTTGAAGAAGAAGATGTAGGCCAGGCCGATCACGAGGCCCGGCAAGGCCATGGGAAGCAGCGAAAACACGGAGCAGAGCTGGCGCAATCGCGGGCATTCCTTGAATTTTTCCAGCACGTAGCCGGTGAAGAAGGCCGTTGCCGTGCCCAGCGCGGCCGACCAGGCGGACATCTTCAGGCTGTTGAGGAAGGCGCGGTAGCCGCCTCCCGCCGTGGCCTCGAAATCGAAGTGGGCCAGGGTCAGCGAGAGCTTGTAGGGCCAGACCTTCACCAGGGAGGCATAGAGCCCCGTGAGCAGGTAGATGATGAAGACCGAGCCCAGCAGGCAGCACACGGCCATGGCCAGCCCGTCGCGGCCGACGTTGGGCCTGGGCCGGTAGGGCACGGCCTTGGAGGCCATGGCCGTGGACTGGCGGCGCTGCGCGAGGTGGTCGGCCAGGAAGGCGAGGGCGGTGGGGATGAGCAGGATGACGCTGACGGTGGCCCCCATGACGAAGTTCTGCTGGCCGATGACGTGCTTGTAGATGTCGGTGGCCAGCACGTTGTAGGAGCCGCCCACCACCTTGGGCGCTCCGAAGTCCGTGAAGCTGGAGACGAAGCTCACGAACACGGCGCTGATGAGCCCGTATTTCACGCCGGGGAGGGTGACGGTGGCGAAGGTCCGCCACCTGGAGGCGCCCAGGGCCCGGGCTGCCTCGTAGAGCCTGGCGTCCGTGAGGGAAAGCGCCGTGGAGAGGATGAGGAAGCAGGGCGGGAAGGCGTAGAGGGCCTCGGCGATGATGATGCCCGTGGAGCCGTAAAGCCCGATGTCCCAGCCGGGGATGGCCCCGAAGAACCCCGTGGTGGCCAGGCCCTTGCGGCCGAACAGGTAGATGAGCACGATGCCGTGCATGAGCGTGGGGGCGAGCAGGGGGGCCATGGCCAGCGCGCGGAAGAACTTCTTGCCGCGCATGGTGGTCCGGTTCAGGCACCAGGCGTAGAGAAAGCCCAGGGGAACGGCCACCAGGGTGGTGATCGTCGAGACCCACAGGCTGTGGGTGAGCGAGGAGAACAGCGCCGGCTCGGAAAAAAAGCGCAGGAAGTTGGCCAGCCCGGTGAAGTTCCCCTTCTGGTCGTAGAGGCTCTTGCCCAGCAGGCCCGCCAGGGGCAGGGCCACCGTGACGGTGAGCCAGAGCAGGACCGCGACGATGCACAGGGTCTTGACGCCGCGCCCGGCAAGCGCCGCGGCCAGGGCCGATCCGGCCGGGGACGGAACGTGCCGGGCCTGGAGCGGGGCGATGGAAGGCCCGCTCATGCGGCGTCCTTCGCCTCGGGGGCATGGCCTGCCGGGAAGACGCGCATGCGCGCCAGCGGCAGGCAGGCCCGCACGGCCATCCCCTCGGAAAGGCCCATGCGGCGGGCCTGGCGCGCCGTGACGTCGGCATGGAGCAGCGCGGCGTCCCCCCCCACGCCGTCGAGGCGCAGGCTCAGACGGTAGAGGGCTCCCCGGAACTCCATGAAGTCGACCCGGGCGTCCAGCACGTTGGGCTCGGGTGCGAAGGCCCCGGCGGTTTCCTCCAGGGCGACGTCCTCCGGCCGGATCGCGGCCAGGGCGGCCTGGGCGTCGGGCCAGGCGCGCTCCGGCAGGGACATGACCCATTTCCCCAGGCGGGCGGTGTCCTGCCGGGGGCCGCGCTCCACGGGCAGGAAGTTCATGGTCCCCAGGAACCCGGCGGCGAAGGGGGTGGCCGGGCTGTCGTAGAGCTCCCCGGGCGTGGCGTTCTGCACGATGCGGCCGTGGTCCATGAGCAGGATGCGGTCGGCCATGGTCATGGCCTCTTCCTGGTCGTGGGTCACGAGGATGGAGGTGACGCCGAACTCGCGCTGGAGGCGCTTGATCTCGGCGCGCAGGTGGGCGCGCACCTTGGCGTCCAGGGCCGAGAGGGGCTCGTCCAGCAGGAGCACGTCCGGGGAGAGGGCCATGGCCCGCGCCAGGGCCACGCGCTGCTGCTGGCCGCCCGAGAGCTGGGCCGGATATTTGGACTCCAGCCCGGGCAGGCCCACCAGGTCCAGCAGTTCCGTCACGCGCAGGCGGATCTCGCGCCTGGCCAGCCTCTTGTTCACCAGGCCGTAGGCCACGTTGTCGGCCACCGTGAGGTTGGGGAAGAGCGCGTAGGACTGGAACACGATGCCGACGTTGCGCTGGGACACGGGCAGTTCGGTCACGTCCGCCCCGCCCAGGAACACGCGCCCGGAGTCGAGCTCCTCCAGGCCTGCGATGATGCGCAGGGCCGTGGTTTTCCCGCAGCCCGAGGGGCCGAGCAGGCAGACCATTTCGCCCCTTGCCACGCTGAAGCTGATTTCCTGGAGGGCCGTGAACAAGCCGTAGCTTTTGCTGACGCCCCACACTTCCAGGTGGACGCCGGGAGAGGCATGGTTCTCTTGGGTGCGCATGGATGGCCCTTTCCCGGGGCGCAGAGCGCCCCGGGTCGGCTGAGTGGATGCTATTTGGCCTCGGATTTGGTGGCGTAGCGCTTTTCCCATTCCGCCAGGATCCTGGCGCGGTTCTTGGCGGCCCAGGACATTTCCAGGTTGATGAGCTGCTTGAGCGGGTCGTCGGGGTAGCCTTCGGGCAGCTTGAGGCCCGGCACGTCCTTGGCGGCCAGGATGGGGTAGCTCTTGGCGTATTCCTGCATGGCCGGGTCGGAGATGGCCCAGTCCAGGAACAGCTTGGCCTCGGGCTTCATGACGGCCTTCTTGATGAGGGCGTTGGCTTCGCAGTCCCAGCCCGAGCCTTCGGCCGGGAACACGGTGGTCACGGGCTCGCCCTTGCGCTTCTGCATGATGCCCCGGTAGCCGAAGGTGATGCCGATGGGGATCTCGCCGGTGCCGGCCATCTTGCAGGGCTTGGAGCCCGAGTGGGTGTACATGGCGATGTTGTCGTGGAGCTTGTCCAGGTACGCCCAGCCTTTTTCCTCCCCGAGCAGGAAGATGAGGCCCGCGACGGTGAGGTAGCCGGTGCCCGACGAGGCGGGGTTGGGCATGACGACCTGGCCCTTGTATTCGGGCTTGATCAGGTCCTGGTAGCTCTTGGGCGTGGGCAGCTTCTTGGCCTGGAGCTCCATCTCGTTGACGCAGAAGCCGGTCTCGAAGATGTCGTTGGCCACCCAGGCGGGCACGGGCTTGGAGTCCCTGAAGCGGGGCGTGATGCGTTCCAGGCCTTTGGGGGCGTAGGGTTCCAGGAGCCCCGCCTCCTCCAGGAGGATGAGCCCGGTGGCGGCTGTGCCCCAGACGAGGTCGGCCTGGGGGTTGCCCTTTTCGGCCAGGAGCTTGGCGATGACCACGCCGGTGGAGTCGCGGACGAACTTCAGCTGGATGTCGGGGTATTTCTCTTTGAAGCTCTTGATGTAGACGGGGATCTGGTCGTCCTCCAGGGCGGTGTAGACCAGCAGTTCTGCGGACCTGGCGGCCGGGGCGAGGGTGAGAACCAGGAACATCAAGAGCGCCAGGGAGCGGACGGTTGCGAGCATTGGAGCCTTCCTTGGGGTTGGAGCCGTTGACGGGTGGGACTCTTGGACGGGTGGCGGAGCTGGCTTTCACACTATCGTCAAAATCGATGATGTGTAGCAATGCCAGGTTGTTGAGTTTGAATTTGCACGGGTTGGGTCCGCCGCTGTGCGTATTTGGGCTGCTGATGTCCGAGTACGCCCGCCGAAGCCTGCCTGTCAAACAAAAGGTTTACAATTATGTTAAAAAATGGGTGAGCAGGCGTGCCGCAGGCAGCAGGGACGGAAACTGTCGCACTGGTCCCCAGGCGTTTCGGGGGACGCCCGAGGAGTTCCTTTCGTTTACTCCCCGAGCCTGTTACTCTGGAGCCATGCCCGACATCCTGACATTCCTGCTCGTGGCCCTGGCCCTGATCGTTCTCGTCGCCGGGGTGCGCTTCCTGCGCGGTCAATCGCGCGGCAAGACCAATCACTTCGTGCGCGTGGACTTCGACGGCTACAAGGGCAAGGAGATGTCCGAGCGCTTCGTCAGCAAGGAGAGGTAGGCCCGCAGGGAGCCCTGCCTGATCCCGCCGTCTCTGCCCTGATCGCCCGGCCAACGGCTCTCCTCCCCCGGTGAACGGCGGCCGCGTCCGCCGCTCGCCGTTCGCCCTCCGAACCGTTCACCGGCCACGCGTCGACACCCAACCGTTGGCCGAAACACCCCTTTTTTTTCCTCCCGGGCCGTATACACCGGAATCGCGGACGCTTTCGAGCGCGCGCCGAAGGCCCGTCCGCCAAACCCAAACCGGGAGGTTCACGCCATGCAACCCCACTCCATCGACCAGAACGAGTTCAAGGACCTCGTGAGAAAGAAGTGGTCCGTCTCGCTCTCCATGACCGCCCTGATGCTGGTCATCTATTTCGGCTTCATCCTGCTTCTGGCCTTCAACAAGCACGTCCTCGCCCAGAAGATCGGCGAACACATGACCCTGGGCATCCCCATCGGCCTGGCCGTGATCCTCTCGGCCTGCGTCATGACCGGCCTCTACGTGCGCTGGGCCAACACCACCTACGACCGCTCCGTGAAATCCATCCTCGACCACATGAAGAGGTAGGCCATGAACCAGTTCACCTCCACCATCGGGCAGCCCAACGCCATCTCCATCGTGTTCTTTTTCGTGTTCGTGGCCGCCACCCTGGTCATCACCTGGTTCGCGGCCAAGAAGTCCAAGACCGCCTCGGACTTCTACGCCGCCGGGCGCTCCGTCACCGGCTTCCAGAACGGCCTGGCCCTGGCGGGCGACTACATGTCCGCCGCGTCGTTTCTGGGCATCGCGGGCCTGGTGGCCCTCAAGGGCTACGACGGCCTCATCTACTCCATCGGCTTCCTGGTGGGCTGGCCGCTCATCATGTTCCTCATCGCCGAGCCTCTGCGCAACCTTGGCAAGTACACCTTCGCGGACGTGGTGGCCTACCGCCTGCGCCAGAAGCCCATCCGCATCGCGGCGGCCTCGGGCTCGCTCATGACCATCTGCTTCTACCTGATCGCCCAGATGGTGGGCTCCGGGTCGCTGGTGAACCTCATGTTCGGCCTGCCCTACGAGCTGGCCGTGGCCATCGTGGGCGTGGTGATGATCCTCTACGTGCTCTTCGGCGGCATGCTGGCCACCACCTGGGTGCAGATCATCAAGGCCGTGCTCCTCCTGGGCGGCGCGTCCGTGATGGTGGGCATGGTGCTCTCCAAGTTCGGCTTCGACCCCTCCGCCCTCTTCTCCGCCGCCGCCGAGAAGTACGGCCAGAAGATGCTCGAGCCCGGCGGCCTGGTCTCCAACCCCTGGGACGCCCTGAGCCTGGGCATCGCGCTCATGTTCGGCACGGCCGGCCTGCCCCACATCCTCATGCGCTTCTACACCGTGCCCGACGCCGAGCAGGCCCGCAAAAGCGTGTTCTACGCCACGGGCTTCATCTCCTACTTCTACATCCTCACCTTCATCATCGGCTTCGGGGCCATGGTGCTGGTGGGCCAGGACGTGATCACCAAGTTCGACAAGGGCGGCAACATGTCGGCCCTGCTCCTGGCCGAAGTGACCGGCGGCACCATGTTCCTGGGCTTCATCGCCGCCGTCGCCTTCGCCACCATCCTGGCCGTGGTGGCCGGGCTCACCCTGGCCGGGGCCGCCAGCTTCTCCCACGACCTCTACGTGAACGTGTTCAAGAACGGCCGCGCCACCGAGGAAGAGGAAGTGAAGATGGCCAAGCGCTCCACCCTGGTGCTGGGCCTGGTGGCCATGGGCCTGGGCATCGCCTTCAAGGGCCAGAACGTGGCCTTCATGGTGGGCCTGGCCTTCGCCATCGCCGCCAGCGGCAACTTCCCGGCCCTGCTGCTCTCCATCCTCTGGCGCGGCATGTCCACCTTCGGGGCCACTGCGGCCATCGTCACGGGTTCGGTGCTGGCGGTGGGGCTCATCATCATCTCCCCCACCGTGTGGGTGAGCGTGCTGGGCTTCAAGCAGGCCATCTTCCCCTGGTCCAACCCGGCGCTCATCTCCATGCCGGCCGCGTTCTTCGCCGGGTGGCTGGGCTCCGTGCTCGTGCCCGAACCCGAGGCCAAGGCCCGCTACGAGGAACAGAAGATCCGCAACTACCTGGGAGTGGGAGTGGAATGAACAGCGACGACGGTTTCCTCGGGCTCACGGCCGGCAGCCTCCCCGCCCGCCCGCCGGTGTTCGTGGACCCGCAGGCCTCCGTGGTCCAGGCGGCGCGCGCCATGCGCGCCGCCCAGGCCACGGCCTGCCTGCTGGGAACCCCCGAAGCCGTGCAGGGCATCCTCACCGAGCGCGACGTGGTGCGCGCCGTGGCCGAGGACGCAGGCCCCCAGGCCCCGGCCCGGGACTTCATGAGCCGCGAGGTGGTGACCATCTCCGGACGCGAGCTGGTCAGCGAGGCCTTCCTGGCCATGCTGCGCCACAAGATCCGCCGCCTGGGGCTCACCGACGCCGGGGGGAGCATCACCGGCATCCTGGAGGAGCGCGACCTCCTGGCCGCGCGCTTCGAGAGCCCCGTGGCCCTGGCCGCCGACATCGCCCGGGCCGTCGACGCCCGGGATCTGGCCCGCGCCCACGCGGCCCTCACGCGCATGACGCCCCGCTGGCTGGGCCAGGGCGCGGGCGTGGACCGCGTGGGGGCCATGGCCGCCGCCGTGCGCGACCAGCTCTTCGCCCGCGCCGCCGTGCTGGCGCTCGAAACCGCCGATCCCGGCCCCATGGCCCTGCTGGCCCTGGGCAGCGAGGGACGCCGCGAGCAGTTCCTGGCCACCGACCAGGACAACGCCCTGGTGCTGGGCGACGGCGCGGACCTGGGAAAGGCCCAGGACTACGCCCTGCGCCTCATGGAACTGCTCGACCAGGCCGGGCTGCCTCCCTGCCCCCACGGCGTCACCGCCGACCGCGACGACTGGCGCATGACCCTCCCCCACTGGGAGGCCCGCCTGGAGGAGCTGGCGCGCAACCCAGGCCCCGAAGCCGTGCTGGCCCTCTCCATGCTGGCCGACGCCCGCCAGGTGCACGGCAGCCGCGAGCTGGCCGCCGGGCTCTCCCGGGCACTCGCCCAGGCCGTGTCCGGCCACCCCATCGCCCTGCGCGCCATGGCCCGGGAGGCCGTGCGCTTCACCCCGCCCCTCACGCTCTTCGGGTCGCTCTCCCTGCAGGACGGCGCGCTGGACATCAAGCGCGGCGGCATCTTCCCCCTCACCCAGGGGGCCAGGGTCCTGGGCCTGGAGTGCGGCGCGCGCGAAACCGGCACCGCCCAGCGCCTCGAGGCCGCCGTTCGGGCCGGATTCCTGGGCGAGGGCACGGCCGCCAACCTCACCCAGGCCCTGGACTTCCTGCAGGATCTGCGCCTGCGCTTCCAGGCGCTCGACCTGTCCAGGGGCCTCGAGCCGGGCAATCTGGCGCGCCCGGGCGAGCTCACCAATCTGGAGCGCTCCCGGCTCCAGGAGTGTTTCAAGGCCGTGGCCTCCTTCCAGGAGATGCTGGAAAACCGCTACAAGCTGAAGCTCTTCACATGATCCTCGAAGACGCCGTGGACTTCCTGCGCCAGGCCCCGCCCCTGGCCTTCCTGGAGCCCGAGGCCCTGCGCTCCCTGGCGCGCAAGGCCTCCCTGGAGTTCTACCCGGCCGGCACGGCGGTGCTCGGCCCCGGCGGCGCGGGCGAGGGCTTCGTGCTGGCCGTGCGCAAGGGCCTGCTGGCGGCCGGGAGCGCCACGGGGTGCGCCTGCGCGCCGGACCTGGAGCCCTCCTGGGGCGAGGGCGAGGTGGCCGGATGGGGCGTGGAGCGCGCCGTGGCCCGCGAGGACGCCGTCTGCATCCTCCTGGAGCCCGCCGCCGTGGCCGACGCCCTGCGCCCCGTGGAGGGCCTCACCGACTTCCTGGAGGACCGCCTCACCGAGCCCGTGCTGGAACTGGGCCTGGAGGGCGTGGCCCGCGAAATCCCCCCCTGGGCGGCCTCTCGCAGGCCCCTGGCCGCCCTGCGCGCCGGGGAGGCCGTGCGCCCGGGCGAGCCCGTGGCCTGCGGGGCCACCCTCCGGGAGGCCGCCCGGCTCATGAGCGCCACGGCCCGCGACGCCCTGGTGGTCCTGGGGCCGGAGGGCCGACCCGCCGGAGTGATCACCGACCGCGACTTCCGCGCCCGCGCCGTGGAGCAGGGCCTGCCCCCGGACACCCCCGTGGAGCGCGTCATGTCCAGCCCCGTGGTCTCCCTGGACGCCCAGGCCTCCTGCTTCGACGCCCTCATGGCCATGACGCGCCACCACCTGCGCCACGTGGTGGTCATGGCCGGGAGCATGGCCGCCGGAGTGCTCTCCGCCCAGGACCTGCTGCTGCGCCAGGCGGGCTCGCCCCCGGCCCTGGCAGCGCGCGCGGCCAGGGCCGCCTCCGTCGAGGAGCTGGCCTCCATCGCGTCGTTGCTGGACAAGCTGGCCATGGGGCTCCTGCGCGAGGGCGCGCGGTCCTCGGCGCTGGGGCGCATCGTGGGCGGTCTGCGCGAGACCCTGGCCGCCCGGGCCTGCCAGCTGGCCGAAGAGGCCCTGGGGCCGCCCCCCGCGCCCTACGCGCTCATGCTCCTTGGCCGCGCCGCGCGGCGCGAGGGTCCGGCCCTGTGCCCCCTGTGGAACGCCGTGGTGCACCAGGAGGCCCCCGGGGCCTCGGGCTGGTTCGAGCGCCTGGGCAGCTTCCTGGCAGAGGCCCTGGAGCTTCTGAACATGGCCCCGGCCCCGGGCGCGCCCTCGGCCGCCTCCCGGGAGTGGCGCGGCACGCCGGGCGAATGGGACGCCCGCCTGGAGCAGTGGGCCCGGACCCCGCCGGAGGACCCGGCCTGCCTCGATCTGCGCCCCGTGCACGGCCAGCTCCACCTGGCCGAGGCCCTGCGCGTGCGTCTGGCCGGGCGCATGGTCCTTGCGGGCTCGCCCCCGGCCGAGCGCCCCGGGGCTGGCCTGGCCGGGCGGGTGGCTGACGGCGTGCGCCGCATGGCCTGGCGCGCGGGCGTCCCGCGCATCGCCACGGCGGAACGCGCCCTGGGGCTCTCGCGCCTGGGCGCGGCGGGCATGGATCTGGTCTGGGCCGCCGAATACCTGGCGGCCTGGGGCTGGGTGGGCGAGCCCCTGCGGCCCGGCCCCCTGGCCCGGGCCATGGAGCGCATGTGCCGAGCGGCCTGGAAGCGGGCCGGGGAGGTTTCGCGATGATGAAATGGTGGCCCTGGTCCAGCCGCGAGCCGGACACCCCGGCCGGACGCGCCGGGTTCGTGGTCTTCGACCTGGAAACCGGCGGACTCGACACATCCCGCGACGACATCCTCTCCATCGGGGCCGTGCGCATGACCGGCGGGCGCATCGACGTGGGCGGGGCCTTCCAGGCCCTGGTCCGCCCCACGGCGCCGTCCCTGGACGCGGCCGGGGTGCGCGTGCACCAGCTCACCCCGGGCGAGCTGGCGGGCGAGCCGCCCCTGGAGGAGGTGCTCCCGCGCTTTTTGCGCTACGCCGGGGACGCGGTGCTCACCGGCTGGCACGTGGAGCTGGACCTGGCCTTCCTGCGCGCCGCCTGCAAGCGCCTGAAGCTGCCCCAGCCCAAGAACCGGGGCCTGGACGTGCTGGGGCTCTACCTGGCCATCCGCGGCTCGCGGGCCTCGCCCGTGCTGGACGAGCTGCCCCTCAAGGACGCCACGCTCTACAGCGTGGCCCGCGCCCTGGGCGTGCCCCCGCGCGGCGCGCACGACGCCCTGGGCGACGCCTACCTCACCGCCCAGGTGCTCCAGCGCTTCCTCTCCATCCTTCGCTCCTCGCGCCAGGGCGAGGAGCCCAGCCTGGACACCGTGCTGCGCCTGGCCGCGCCCAGCTCCAGAAGCCGGGCCTCGCCCCAGCCCGCCTTCTGAGCGCCGCTCACCGCCCCGGTGCGGCCGCTTGCCTATTTGCGCTGGGAATCCGGTCGATTCGTGCTAAGGAACAACCATCCCCTCAAGCCAAGGAGCTTTTCATGACCGAGAACATCGAATCCCTGCTCCACGAAAACCGCATCTTCCAGCCGCCCGCCGGGCCACGCCAGGCCAAGGCCCATATCAAGAGCCTGGACGAATACCGCGCCGTCTACAAACGCTCCCTGGACGACCCCGAGGGCTACTGGGGCGACCGCGCCCGCGAGCTGATCACCTGGATGAAGCCCTTCGGCAAGGTCCAGGACTGCGATTTCAACGCCGCCTCCTTCAAGTGGTTCCTGGGCGGGCAGCTCAACGCCGCCGCCAACTGCCTGGACCGGCACCTGGACGGACCCCGCCGCAACAAGGCCGCCATCGTCTGGCAGGGCGACCGCGAGGGCGACGTGCAGGTGCTCACCTACCAGATGCTCCACGACGAGGTCTGCAAGTTCGCCAACGTGCTCAAGAGCCTGGGCGTCAAGAAGGGCGACCGCGTGGCCCTCTACGTGGGCATGGTCCCCGAGCTGGCCGTGGCCATGCTGGCCTGCGCCCGCCTGGGCGCGCCCCACTCCATCGTCTTCGCGGGCTTCTCCGCCCACTCCCTGCGCGACCGCATCAACGACTGCCAGGCCAAGGTGGTGGTCTGCGGCGACGCCGTGCGCCGCGCGGGCAAGGCCATCCCCCTGAAGGGCAACGTGGACGACGCCCTCAAGGAATGCCCCTGCGTGGAAAAGGTGGTGGTGCACGCCAGCGCCGGCACGACCATCAACATGGTGGAAGGCCGCGACCTCTGGTGGCACGAGCTCATGGCCAGGCCCGAGATGAAGGCCCCCTGCCCGCCCGAGCCCATGGACTCCGAGGACGTGCTCTTCATCCTCTACACCTCCGGCTCCACCGGCAAGCCCAAGGGCGTCTACCACACCACCGGCGGCTACCTCGCCTACGCCGCGCACACCACGCAGCTCGTCTTCGACATCCAGGAGGACGACGTGCACTGGTGCACCGCAGACATCGGCTGGGTGACCGGGCACAGCTACATCGTCTACGGCCCCCTGGCCCTGGGGGCCACGTCGGTGATGTTCGAGGGCGTGCCCACCTGGCCCGGGCCGGACCGCTTCTGGGCCACCGTGGAGAAGTTCAAGGTGAACATCTTCTACACCGCGCCCACCGCCATCCGCGCCCTCATGCGCGAGGGCGTGAAGTGGACCAAGAACCACGACCTCTCGTCGCTGCGCATCCTGGGCTCCGTGGGCGAACCCATCAACCCCGAGGCCTGGATGTGGTACCACGAGCACATCGGCGGCGGAAAACTGCCCATCGTGGACACCTGGTGGCAGACCGAGACCGGCGGGCTCATGATCTCCCCCCTGCCCTACGCCACGCCGCTCAAGCCCGGCTCCGCCAGCCTGCCCCTGCCCGGCATCCTTCCCAAGGTGGTGGACAAGGACGGCAAGGAAGTGGCCCCCGGCGAGGGCGGATTCCTCATCCAGTCCCGCCCGTGGCCCGGCATGCTGCGCGGCGTCTGGGGCGACCCCGTCCGCTTCAAGAACCAGTACTTCTCCGCCTTCCCAGGGGCCTACGAGACCGGCGACGGCGCGCGCATGGACGCCGACGGCTACGTCTGGATCATGGGGCGCGTGGACGACGTGGTGAACGTCTCCGGCCACCGCATGGGCACCGCCGAGATCGAATCCGCCCTGGTGGCGCACCCCGACGTGGCCGAGGCCGCCGTGGTGGGCATGCCCCACGACATCAAGGGCCAGGCCATCTACGCCTACGTCACCGTCAAGGAGGGCGTGGAGCCCACCGACGAGCTGCTCGCCGCGCTCAAAAAGCACGTGCGCGCCGAAATCGGACCCATCGCCACGCCCGAGGTGATCCAGTTCGCCCAGGGCCTCCCCAAGACCCGCTCCGGCAAGATCATGCGCCGCATCCTGCGCAAGATCGCCGAAGGCGAGACCTCCACCCTGGGCGACACCTCCACCCTGGCCGATCCCAGCGTGGTCACCGACCTCATCGAGGGCAAGGAGAAGCTCTTCGGATAGGGCGGCGGACGTCTCAAAGCGCAGGGCCGCCCTCGGGGCGGCCCTCAGCGTGATGGCAAACCCCGAGGATGGGGTTTGCCGGAGCCGCTTACGGGCGGCAAAGCCGCCCTGCTC
>NZ_JBZVFJ010000086.1:0-17118 GCF_058402725.1 Fundidesulfovibrio sp.
GCCGTAGCCGGTGAAGCCCGCGAAGCAACTGCCGGGTCCAGGGGGGGCTCCCCCCTGGCGGGTCCAGGGCAGAGCCCTGGCCGCCGGAGGCTCCTCCCCCGACCTGCCTGTCGCGTTGTCCCGGGCCGTCATTTCCAGGCCATGGCCTCGAAGGGGATTTCGCTCTTGGTGGGGCCGAAGCCTTTGTCCGTGAGTTTCTTCCCGTGGACCATGATGTTGGTCATGTAGGTGAGGGGCAGGTAGACGGCCTGCTGGTGCAGGGTGGTCAGGATGTCCGTGTAGAGTGCCTGTCGTTGTGCGATGTCGGTGGTTTCGAAGACCTTGCTGATCTTGGCGTCGATGTCGGCCTTCATGGGCAGTCCGGCCTGGGCCTGGTAGTCGGCGTGGGAGGGGGAGCGCATGGAGCCGACCATGGCGTGGGGCTCGTAGGGGGGGCCCCAGGTGTCGTTGAAGATGAAGCCGAAGTCGCCGTCTTTCTGGCGGTTGCCGAAGGCGTCCTGCTCTTCGCCGACGAGTTTCACGGCGATGCCCACCTTGGCGAGTTCGCCCTGCATGAGTTCGGCGATGGTTTTCTGGAGGGCGTCGTTGCCCACGAAGCAGAAGTCGATCTCCAGGGGCTTGCCGTCTTTCTGGCGCACCTTGGCGTTGGCTGTGAGTTTCCAGCCCGCGTCGTCGAGAAGCTTGGCGGCCTTGGCGCGGTCGAAGGCGAAGGGGGGGAGTTTGAGATCGCAGTAGGGGATGGAGGGCGCGAAGAGGGTGTCTGCGCGCTGTTCCACACCCAGGAAGACGCCCTTGACCAGGGCTTCCTTGTCCACTGCGTGGGACACGGCCTGGCGCACGGCAAGCTCGGCGGTGGGGCCGCGCCCGGAGTTGAGGCAGAGGGAGCGAGTGCCCAGGGGGCCGGAGACGGAGGCGGCGTTTCTGGGGTCCTTGGCGAGGAGCTGGTAGGCGTCCATGCCGATCTGTCCCGAGGCGTGGCCGCCCGAGCCGTAGATCAGGTCGATCTCGCCGGTTTCGTAGGCGGTGAGGCGCGAGTTGGCGTCGGTGATGACGCGCACGATGACCTTTTCGATGGCGGGTTTGGCCCCCCAGTAGTTCTCGTTGCGCGTGAACACGTCGTATTCGCCCAGACGGGACTCGGCCAGGAGCCAGGGTCCGGTTCCGGCTGGCTTCCTGATGCCGTCGGCGGTGTTGCCGGAGTCGGGGAAGGCGGCGGGGGAGAGGAAGCGCAGGGGCCTGATGAGGGCCAGCTCCTGGAGCGCCGGGTAGTAGGCGCTCTTGAGCTTCATGACGAAGGTGTCGGGCGCAGGGGCTTCGAGGACATCGAGCTGGTTGACCAGTTCGAGCCACTTGTGGCGCTTGAGGTTGGCGCGCACGGCCTCGAAGTTCTTCACCACGGCCTGGGCGTCGAAGGGCGTGCCGTCGGAGAAGCGCACGTTCTTGCGCAGGGTGAAAGTGTAGGTCTTGCCGTCGGGGGAGATGGACCATCTCTCGGCCAGCCAGGGTACGATGTCGCCGTTGGTCGCGTACCTTACCAGGGGCTCGTAGAGCATGTTCTGGGCGTACATCTGGTTGGGCGAGTACATGTGCGGGTTGAGCGGCCCGCAGTTGGACTGCCAGGAGAAACGCAGCTCGTTCCCGGCGGCAAGGGCCTGGAGCGGCAACAAGAGACAGCAGAGCATGAGCGCGACGCGCAACCGGAAACCCATGGACTTCCCCCGTGGTGAAGGTGATACGATTCGTGAGCAGGTGGCACGTGGTAGCACTAATTTGAAATTCATGTCAATATCGTGGCACGTATTTTCAAGAACGGTGCAAAGTAGGGGTGAAAAAAGCCCGGGAGACGGCTCCCGGGCTTGTGTGTGCATCAGACGGGCAGGGGCGTCAGGCGGCGGAGAAGAGCCAGGCCTTGTCCACGATCTCCTCCTGGCGGCTGAAGACGTAGGCCTTGTCTCCGGCCTGGAACCGGTAGGAGCCTTCGGGGTTGAGGGTCATGTCGCCGTCGCGGTCCACGGCGACGACGGTAAGGCCGTGTTCGCGGCGCAGGTGCGATTCCTGGAGGGTGCTGCCGTCGAGGCGCGAGCCCTGTTCCACGGTGAGCACGGCCAGGTCCATGCCGGAGAGTTGGGGCGTCATGAGTTTCTGGCCGTCCTGGGGCAGGGCGGGGGTGCGCAGCATGCGGTAGTTGGCCCCGCGCGCCTCCAGGATGAAACGTTCGATGGTCTGGTTGGGCACGAGGTAGTCCACCAGGACGCGGGTGAAGATCTCGATGGAGGTCTCGAACTCCTCGGGCACCACGTCGTTGGCCCCCAGGGCGAGCAGTTCCTCCACCTCGCCCATGAAGCGCGTGCGCACCACGATGCGCAGGGCCGGGGAGAGCTCCCGGGCGGTGGACACCATGCGTCGCGCGGCGGAGGGTTCGGAGATCACCACCACCATCACGCGCGCGTTCTGGATGCCCGCGTGTCGGAGCACCTCGGGGTAGGCGGCGTCGCCGTAGTGGATGGGTTCGCCCTTTTCCTTCTCGCGGCGCACGGTGTCGATGTTCATCTCCAGCACGTAGTAGGCGATGCCCGCGCGCTTGGCGGCGTGGGCGATGCGCTGCCCGCCGGGGCCGAAGCCCACGATGATCAGGTGGTCCTTGAGCGCGGTCTTCTCGTTGGGGGCCTGGGCGTTGGCGGGGGCGGCGCCGCCCATGCGGGCCGCCAGCACGGGCCCCAGCTGGATGAGCCAGGGCGTCACGGCCATGGTGATCACGCTGGAGGCCAGGAAGAGCTGGTAGGTGTCGCCCTCCAGGAGCCCCGCGTCCATGCCCACCTTGGCCAGCACGAAGGAGAACTCGCCCACCTGGGCCAGCACCAGGCCTCCGGCCACGGCGGTGCGCAGGGGGTAGCCCAGGGCCGCCACCGCGCCACCGGCGGCCAGGGCCTTGAGCACGATGACCGCCATGGCCGCGCCCAGCACGAGCCCGGGGTTGTGGACGATGAAGCCAACGTCCACCAGCATGCCCACCGAGACGAAGAACAGGCTGGTGAAGATGTCCTTGAAGGGGAGCACGCCCTCCAGGGCGTTGAGGGCGTATTCGGACTCCGAAAGCATGAGCCCGGCCAGGAACGCGCCCAGCGAAAGCGAGAGCCCCACGCTGGCCGTGAGCAGGGCCACGGACATGCAGAACACGATGGTGGCCATCAGGAACAGCTCGCGGCTGCGCACCTTGGCCACCGAGAGGAAAAAGCGCGGCACCACGAAGCGGGCCAGCACGAGCACCACGCCCACCACGCCCACGCCCTTGAGGGCCATGATGCCCAGCGAACTGGCCAGGTCGCCCCCCTTGCCGCCCAGAAAGGGCGTGAGGAGCATGAGCGGCACGATGGCCAGATCCTGGAAGATGAGGATGGCCAGGCTCATGCGGCCGTGGGGGCTCTCCAGTTCGGAGCGGCGTTGCAGCTCCTTGAGCACGATGGCCGTGGAGGAGAGCGCAGCCAGGAACCCGAAGAAGAGGCCCTGGCTGGATTCGAAGCCGCCCGCCACGGAAAGGGCCTCGAAGAGGGCGATGGTCAGCCCGATCTGCACGAGCCCGCCCAGGAAGACCGGGCGTTTCAGGCGCACCAGCTCCGAGGCCGAAAGCTCCATGCCGATGGAGAACAGCAGGAGCACAACTCCCATCTCGGCGATCATCTCCACCTGGTGCACGTTCTTGACCAGGGCGAACCCGCCCGGGCCGCAGAGCACGCCCGCGACAAGGAAGCCCACCACCGGGGGCAGGCCGATCTTGTGGCAGGCGAACATGACGCCCACGCTCATGGCGAGGATGAGCACGATTTCGTTCAGGAACGACAAATCCATCTGAAAAGAACTCCGTTGTTGTTTGACGTGCCGGTCGGCCTGGGCTCTGCAGGCCTGGCCGCGCGATCAGGTCAGGAAGAACTCACACATTGTCGACGGGCGTGCAAGTCCATGAACGCCGTGCCGGTGTGTCGTGGGCGCATCGCAGTCCGTAGGCGGGCGGGGGGCTCATTCGCGGGAGGTCGGGGACCATGGACCCGGATCAGTCGGGCGGGGTTTCAGCTCCGCACGGCCTCCTCGAAGACCTCCAGGGTGCGCCGGGCCGTCTCGCGCCAGGAGAAGCGCGCGGCGTTGGCGCGGCCGGCCTCGCTCAGGCGGGCGCGCAGGGCCGGGTCGGCGGCCACGTCCGCCAGGGCCTGGGCCAGGGCGCGGCGGTCGGCCGGGTCTGCCATGAGGGCGCTTCGGCCCGCCACCTCGGGCAGGCTGGCCGCCGTGGAGCAGACCACCGGGGTCCCCACGGCCTGGGCCTCCAGCACGGGCAGGCCGAAGCCCTCGTAGAGCGAAGGGAACACGAAGGCCAGGGCGGCGGCGTAGAGCGCGGGCATGTCCGCGCGCTCCACATGGCCCAGGCGGCGCACCCGGCCCTCCAGGCCCAGGGCGGAGACCCACTGCTCGAAATCCTGGCTCCAGCCCGAGCCGCCCGTGACCACCAGATCGGCGTCCGCGCGGTCCTTCACGTCCGCGAAGGCCTCCAGAAGCCCCTTGAGGTTTTTGCGCGGCGAGATGTTGCCCGTGTAAAGGAAGAAGGGACGCGTCAGGCCCAGGCGGGACTTGAGTTCCGCCACGGCCTCGGGGGGGACGGGGCGGTGGTAGAGGGGGTCGGCGGCCAGGTGGGTGACGGTCACCTTGTGGCCGGGCACGCCCAGGATGTCCTCCAGTTCGCGCCTGGTGTGCCCGGAGATGGCCAGCAGGCGTTCGGCGCGCCGGGCGGTGCGGGCCATGGCCACGCGCATGTAGAGCGTGTCGGGCAGGCGGTACATGCGGTATTCGCCGTGGAAGTAGCCCAGGTCCATCATGGCGGCCACGGCCTTGCAGGGCACGCCGGGGGGCATGTTGGAGGAGGGGAAGAAGGCCAGGTCGATGCCGTGTCGCTTGAGCGCGGGGGGCAGCCGGAACCAGTCGAAGACGAGGCGGTTGGAGCAGCCCAGCGAGACCTCCTCGGCCCCGGGGAAACGGCCCAGGAAGCGGGCGTCGGAGTGGAAGAGCACGTAGGTGTTGCGCCGGTCCAGCTCCAGGAGGGCGTCCAGGAGGCTCACGAGGTATTCCCGCACGCCCCCGGAGGGGTACTCGAGGCTTCGGCAACTGACGGCGATGCGCATGGCGGAGGGTATAGCCGCCCGGAGGCCCCAGGGGAAGGGGGGGGGAGCCTTCCGGGACGCGCGCGGCGGCTCCCGTCGGTGGAGCGCAGGCCCGCGCGCGCCGGGAACGATCAGTCCGCGAGGCCTCGCAAGACGGCATCTTCCGCCGCCGCGCAAGCATCGGCGCGTTCCGCAGGATCAGTCCGCGAGGCCGCACACGGCGGTGACGGTCTTGGCCGGAACCAGGGCGAACCCGGCCGTGAGGCGAAGCCCCGGCAGGGCCTGGCCCGCCAGGCGAAGGAAAGGGGCCTGGGCCTCCAGGGGGAAGTCTCCGTAGCCGGGGCTGTAGCGCCGCGTGGCCCGGCCGCCGCGCGCGGTCTGCTCTCCGCGCACGCCCGCGTGCAGTTCCTTCATGGCCCGCTCCACGAGGAAGCTGCCCATCCGGTCCAGCATGTAGCCCGCGAAGGGCCTGCCAGAGGCGAAGTATTCCCCCGCGCGTCGCTCCACGCCCTCGCCCAGGGTGGCGGCCAGGAGAACCACCCCCGCGCAACCCTCCAGGGTGCGGGAGAGGTCGCGGCTTTGGGCAGCATGGGGCGCGAACTCCCGGAGGAAGTCCCCGATGGGCAGGTCCATGCGCCATGTGGCGGGGCGGGCCAGGGCCAGGGCCTCCTCCCAGAGAGGAAGGGCCTCGGCGGCGGCCGGGGTGTCGGGCTCCAGTCGCAGGTGGCGCAGGAGTTTATCGGGGCGGGCGTCTCGCATCGTGCGGGTCGGCGCGGGGTCTAGAACGACAACCCGTAGCGCTTCCGGGCGAAGGCGCGGCAGGGCTCCCAGCGGCAGTTGGCCAGGCAGGGGAGCTTCCGCCCCGAGGCCAGGGCCGCAAGTTCGGCTGCGGCCGAGCCCAGGCGCAGTTCCATGGTCACGGCCTTCACGGCCAGCCAGTGGAGAGCCCCCGTGCCGTAGCGGGACTGGCACAGGGCCACCTCGCGGCGGTACACGTCGCCCCAGGTGGCGGTCTTGGAGGCGGGCTGGAGCCGGAAGGCGGCCACGAAGCGCGGCACGCGCGCCATCAGGCGTCCCTGGCTCATGCGCTGGAAGAGGTCGAAGTCCATGCAGTAGCGGAAGGCGGGGTCTATGCCGCCCACGGCGCGGTAGGCCTCGGCGCGCCAGAACGTGGACTGCTGCGGCACGCACATGGTGTAGCGCATCTTGCGGGCCGAGGGGCCGGGCGTCATGTCCAGCATGGCGGGCCGCTCGTCCTCGGTGACGAGCACGGTGTCCCCGCTGACCATGGCCGCCTCGGGGCGTGCGGCGAAGGCTTCGGCCACATGGAGCAGGGCGTGCTCGTCCCAGAGGTAGTCGTCGGAGTTGAGCCAGCCCCAGACCTGGCCCGTGGCCCGCGAGAATCCCTCGACGAGCGAGGCCGTCTGCCCGTCGTCCGGGGCGCTGCGCCAGAAGGCCAGGTGGCCGCCGTGGCGGGCGATCACGTCCAGGGTGTCGTCGGTGGAGCCTCCGTCCAGGAGGATGTGCTCCACGGTCACTCCCCGCTGGGCGGCCACGCTCTCCAGGTTGCGCCGCAGGTAGCGCCCCTGGTTGAAGGAGGGGGTGACGATGGTGAACGTGGGCAGGGCGGCCACGGCTACGCTCCGGCGGTCTCGCGCAGCACGCGCCAGAGGGTTTCCCCGGCGCGGTCCCAGCGGTAGCGGGAGGACTGGACGAAGCCCTTGGCCACCATGCGCTTGCGCAGGTCCGGGTCGTCGAGCACCTGGGCGAGTCTGGCGGCCAGGTCTTCCGGGGAGGCGGGGTCGAAGGCCAGCCCGGCGTCGCCCGCCACCTCGGGCAGGCTCGCGGCGTCGGCGTAGACCACGGGCGCGCCGCTGGCCTGGGCCTCCACCACGGGGAAGCCGAAGCCCTCGTAGAGCGAGGGGAAAACGTAGGCCAGGGCCAGGCGGTAGGCCTGGCAGAGGTCGGCCTCGGAGAGGTAGCCCAGGCAGCGCACGCGCTCCTTGGGGAAGCCCTCGGGCAGGGTGGCCAGCAGGGCCTCCCGGTCGCCGAATCCGGCCACGGCCAGCATGGGGATCTCGCGTCCGGAGCGGCGCAGGATGTCCATGGCGAGGGGCACCACGGAGAGGTTCTTGTGGGGCTGGAGGTTGCCCGCCGTGAGCAGGAACGGTTCTGCGAGGCCGTGGCGCTCGCGGAAATCACTGGCCAGGTGGGCCTCGTCCTCGCCGGGGGGGCGGAAGTGCACCATGTCCACGCCGTGGGTGGGCAGGATTTCCAGTTTCTGGGCCACCTTGCCGAACACCCGCAGCATCTCCCTGCGCGAGGCCTGGCTGCATGTGAGGGCGCGGTCCGCGCGCTTGAGCCCGGCCTTGTGGCGCAGGCGGAACACCGTGCGGATGTGCCACGCCAGGGTCTCGGGGTGGGCCTCCCAGAGCACGTCGTGGTACATGCCCACGGCCTTGCCGGGCAGGAAGGGCGGAAAGAGCCCGTCGGGCGAGAAAAACACGTCCAGGCGCGTAAAAAGACGCTGGGCCAGCATGCCGGTCTGCTGCCAGGCGTAGAGCGAGGGGGTGTTCACGGTGCGCGCCCGCGCCAGGCCTCGTTCCACCAGGTCCAGGGCCACGGGGTTCACCAGGGGCTTGCCTGCGAAGAGCGTGAAGCGGGCCTTGTCCCCGGCGGACTCCACCACGTGGGGCAGGATGCTCTCCAGGTAGCGGCCGATGCCGGTGCGGTAGGGGTAGCTTAAGGGGCTTGCGTCGATGCCGACGCGCAGGACCTTGGGCATGCCGGGGTCTCCGGCGCGTTGACATGCGCCAAATTTCTGGAATAGGCAAGCCTGTTCATGCGAAAGATCATCCTGGCCCAGCCGCCCCTGGGGCTCGCCTCCACTCTGCGACAGACCGCGCGTCTGGCCTCCCCCCTGGGGGTGGCCCGCCATTTTGCGCGCCATGGCGAAATCCTGCGCGAATTCACCCGCCTGGAGTTCTCCGGGCGCTACCAGGGCACCGTCCTCGGCATGCTCTGGAGCCTGGTGACGCCGCTGACCAGCCTGGCCGTGTACACCTTCGTCTTCTCGGTGGTGCTCAAGGCCACCTGGAGCGGGGCCGGACAGGGCGGGGTGATGGAGTTCGCCCTGGCGCTCCTGACCGGTCTGGCCTGCTTCGAGGTGGTGGCCGGGGCCGCCGCGCGCGGGGCCACGGTGATGAGCGAGAACGTGAACTTCGTCAAAAAGGTGGTCTTCCCCCTGGAGGTGCTGCCCGTCAGCGTGGTGCTGGCCCTGTGCCTGCAATCGCTGGTGGCTCTTGGGCTCGTGTGCCTGGCCCGGGCCTTCACCGGGGAGGGGCTGCCCCCCACGGCGCTGCTGGCCCCGCTGGGCTACGTGCCGCTGGCGCTCTTCGCCTCGGGCCTGGGGCTGTGGCTCGCGCCCGTGGGCGTGGCCGCCAAGGACGCCGGACACGCGGTGGGGGCCTTCATGCAACTCTATTTCTTCCTGACGCCCATCGTCTATCCGCTCACGGCCGTGCCCGAGCGCTACCGCTTCCTCCTGTCGCTCAACCCGCTGCATCCGATCATCGAGCACTTCCGGCGCACGCTTCTCTGGGGCCAGGCCCCGGATTGGACCGCGCTCGGCCTGTGCACGCTCTTCGCCCTGGCCTTCCTGCTGGCCGGGTTCGCGTGGTTCATGCAGCTCAAGAAGGTGTTCGCCGATGTCCTCTAGCCCCCTCGTGAGCGTGGAGGGCGTGGGCAAGGTCTACCACCTCTACCAAAGCCCGCGCGACCGGCTGCGCCAGCTCCTGGCCGCAGGCGGACGGCGCTACTACAAGGAGCATTGGGCGCTCCGGGACGTAAGCTTCGACATCGCCCCCGGCGAGGCCTTCGGCATCATCGGGCGCAACGGGGCGGGCAAGTCCACGCTGCTCCAGGTGATGGCCGGCGTGCTCCAGCCCACCCTGGGCCGCGTGGAGACCCCCGGGCGCGTGGCGGCGCTCCTGGAACTGGGCAGCGGCTTCAAGCCGGACTTCACCGGCCGCCAGAACGTGTTCGTCAACGCCGCCGTCCTGGGCGTGCCCCGGCGCGTGGCCCAGGAGCGCCTGGACGACATCCTGGCCTTCGCCGACATCGGCGCGCACATCGACCAGCCCGTGCGCACCTACTCCTCGGGCATGTTCCTGCGCCTGGCCTTCGCCGTGACCATCTGCCTGGAGCCCGAACTGCTCATCGTGGACGAGGCCCTGGCCGTGGGCGACGTCTTCTTCCGCCAGCGCTGCTACGCCCGCCTGCGCCAGCTCATGGACAAGGGCGTGGCCGTGGTGCTGGTTTCCCACGCCATGAACGACGTGGCCCAGTTCTGCTCCCGCGCCCTCTACCTGGAGCGCGGCGGCGTCAAGTTCCTTGGCCCCGCCATGGACGCCGTGAAGCTCTACATGCTGGGGCCGGGCTCCGCCTGCCCAGCGCCTTCCGGGCTGGACGCGGAACTGCCCGCCCCCGAACCCTTCGGAGAGGACGCCCCCTGGCCCGCCCCCGAGGCCTTCCTGGACCTCTCCGCCGCCGGCCGCGCCGAATCCGGCTTCGCCGTCTGCGAGGCCGTGGCCCTCACCGACTGCTCCGGTCGGCCCTGCCGCGCCTTCGAGCAGGGGGCCACCGCCCGCTTCTGCGTGGAATACCACGTCCGCGAGCCCCTGGAAGTGCCCGTGGCAGGGGTGGAGATCGTCAGCGAGCAGGGTGTCATCGTCTTCGGCAAGAACACCCTCCAGTACGACTGCCGCGTGCCCGAGAGCGTTCCGGTCGGGAGCCGTCTGCGCTTCGTCTACGAGGTGAAGCTGGACCTGGGCATCGGCGAGTACGCCTTCGGCGTGGGCCTCACCGCCATGAGCCGCGAGGACTTCGCCCGCCGCGCCGAGATGACCCACCCGGAGCTGGATTCGCGCAACGCCGTGCTCTCCGCGCTCTCGAACGCGGGCAGCTTCTCGGTGGTCTTCCGCACTGCGGACACCGCGCCCGTGCAGCTCACCCATCACGGCGCGGCCAATCTTCCCGGAAACGCCAGCGCGGCCTTCCTGCCGCCCCGGGACCAGGACCCCAACCCCCACTGCGAGAGCGCATGAACGAAGACTTCAAGGCCGTCATCCGGGACCTCTCCACGGGCTTCCGGGCCGAGGCCCCCCTCCCGGCGTTTTTCGAACGCCTGCTCCTGAACGTCCCCAAGCTCTGGCGCTGGTGGGACATGGGCTTGAAGGGCCTGGGCCGCACGTTCCCGGCCCTGTGCGCCGGGCGCAGGCCGGGCGAATCCCCCCTGATCGCCGTGGACCTCTGGCCGCTCCTGCCCGGCGGGGCCAACGGCGGGGCCAAGGTCTTCACCCTGGTGCTCCTGGAGACCATGGCCGCCATGGCCCCGGAGCGCACCTTCGTCCTCGTGGCCAACCCCGCCGCCCTGGACGAGCTGCGCGCCCTGGAGGCCCCCAACCTCAAGGTGCTCCCGGCCCGCAAACAGTGGCTGGCCAAGCCCCCCAAAAAGCTCCTGGGACAAACCATCGACGCCTGGTTCTGCCCCTTCACGCGGCCCTATTTCCAGGATCAGGCCATCCCCCTGGTCAGCGTGATCTACGATCTCCAGTACCACTACTACCCCCAGTTCTTCTCCGACGAGGAGCGCCGGGGACGCGACCAGACCTTCCAGCTGGCCGCGCGCCGCTCGGCACGCCTGGCCTGCATCTCGGACTACGTGCGCTCCACGGTGCTGGAGTACGGCAAGCTGCCGCCCGAGAAGGCGCGCACCGTGCACATCCTCATCCCGCGCCGCCTCGCCCCGCCCTCCGAGGCCGAGACCCGCGCCGTGCTGGACCGCCTGGGGCTCTCCCCCAAGGGCTACTTCATCTATCCGGCCAACTTCTGGCCCCACAAGAACCACGCCGTGCTCCTCACGGCCTTCTCGCTCTTCGCCCGCGCCCACCCGGACGCGCCCGTGAAGCTCGTGCTCACCGGGGCCGACACCGGGGAGGCCCAGGCCCTCAAGGAGGCCGCCCGGGCCATGGGCATCGGGGAGCGCACGCTCTTCTCCGGCTACGTCACCGACGACGAACTGGCCGCCCTCACGGCCGCGTCCCTGGCCCTGGTCTTCCCCTCGCTCTTCGAGGGCTACGGCATGCCCGTGGCCGAGGCCATGTCGCTGGGCGTGCCCGTGGCCTGCTCCGACGTGACGAGCCTGCCCGAGGTGGGCGGCGACGCCGTGCTGCTCTTCGACCCGCGCAAGCCCGAGGACGTGGCCCAGGCGCTGGCCCGCCTGGCCCTGGAGCCGGACCTGGCAGCCGGGCTCTCGGCCAAGGGCCTTGCCCGCGCCGCCGCCATGGGCGGCCCCCAGGACATGGCCCAGGCCTACCTGGATCTCCTGGACGAGGCCCTGCGCGGCCTTGGCGTCCAGAGCCACGCCCTGGACGGCGTCACGGAGGGGCGCGTCACAGGCCCGGTCTTCGCCGCCTTCGGCCCGGCCTCCGGCAGGCAGTGGATCGAGGCCCGTTTCGTCAACCACGGCTCCGAGTCCGTGGCCGTGCGCGCCAGCCTGGACGGCAAGCCCCTGTCCGTCCCCGCATCCCTCGCGCCCGGCGCGAGCCTGGACGTCCGCCGCCTCGCCAGCCCCTACGGCGGCTGCCTGGACATCGTCTTCGAGAACCCCCGCGACGTGTGCTGCCTGCGCCTGGCCCTGGCCGGGTCCCACCCCCTCGACCTCCTGGAGACCCCATGCCGACCCTGAGCGTCGTCACCCCCAGCTTCAACCAGGGCCGCTTCATCGGCCGCACCATCGAATCCGTGCTCTCCCAGGGAGTGGACCTGGACTACGTGATCATGGACGGCGGCTCCTGCGACGAGACCGCCGACGTGGCGAAGGCCTACGAAGGCCGCCTCCTCTTCGTCTCCGAGCGCGACAAGGGCCAGACCGACGCCCTCAACAAGGGCATCGCCGTCACCTCCGGCGAGATCATCGGCTGGCTCAACTCCGACGACGTGTACTACCCCGGCGCGCTGCGCGCCGTGCTGGACCACTTCGCCGCGCACCCCGACTGCGACGTGCTCTACGGCCAGGCCGACCACATCGACGAGCACGACGCCTTCATCGAGGAATACCCCGTCGAACCCTTCGACCTCACGGCCCTGGAGGAGCGCTGCATCATCTGCCAGCCCGCGCTCTTCTTCCGACGCCGCGTCGTGGGCCGCTTCGGGCTCCCCGACGTGAACCTGCGCTACTGCATGGACTACGAATTCTGGCTGCGCCTGGGCCTGGCCGGGGCGAGCTTCCACCACCTGCCCGTGAAGCTCGCAGGCTCACGCTTCTACCCCGACACCAAGACCCTGGGACAGCGCCTCCCCGTGCACACCGAGATTAACCACATGCTCGCCGACGCCCTGGGCCGGGTCCCAGACCGCTGGCTCTGCAACTGGGCGCACACCCTCCTGCGCGACACCCTGGGCTTCGACCCCGCCAAACGCTACACCACCGCCCTTATCGCCCTGGCGTCGCTGGGAGCAAGCCTGCGCTGGAACCGGCGGGTGTCGGCCAGCCTGTGGCGCACGGTGAAATCGTGGCTGTGAGCGGAAGAAGAGGGGAGAAGAAGCCTCCGGCGGGCAAAGAGGGCTCCGCCCTCTCTGGACTCTCCCGTATATGGCCCCGCCAGGTGGAGAGCCTCCCCCTGGACCCGGCGATTGCTTCGCGTCGGCGGATGGCGCTGCGGGGCAGGACGGCGAGGCGGTCGGAGAATATGCCTCCGGCGGCCAAAGGGCTGCGCCCTCTGGACTCCCTCACCGCTTCGCGGGCTTCACCGGGAAGGACCGTGTTGCCTTTGCCGGGCCTCTGCGCAGGGAGAGCCTGCGGATCGTCTTCAAATCGGTCCGGCTGGTCTCCCCGCGAACAGCACCGGGATCGGCTGGCAAGACCCTTGCGGCTGCGCCGCCTTTCGCGCGGGAATTCGCGCAAAGCCGCGAATCCCCGCGCGGGGGGCCGTGGCGCTTCGCGCCAGGAGATTGTGAGCAAGAATCCTCTCTGGTGGGGTCCGGGGCGAAGCCCCGGCAGCAACCGTTTCCGGCGGGTCTGCCTTGCCGCGCATCGCATATCGCTGTGCAAAGGAGACGATTCATGCGTACCACGATCTGGGTGGAGCAGGGCGCGATCCTTGATCCCACCCTGCCGCTCTCCCGGTCTGAGTTGACGCCGCTCATGGAGCGCCTGATGGAGGCGCTGGGTCTTTCCGGAACTTCGGTGGAGCTGCGCTGCGTGGACGACGCGGAGATGGCGCGGCTGAACGGGGAGTTCCTGGGGCTGCCTGGGCCGACGAACATCCTGTCGTTTCCCGCAGAGAACCCGGAGCGTCCCGACTACCTGGGCGAGCTGGCCCTGGGGGTGGACACCCTCTCGCGGGAGGCTGCGCTCTACGGGCAGGACCCGCGCGAACACCTGACGCGGCTCCTGGCGCACGGCCTGCTGCACCTGGCCGGGCACGAGCACGGCCAGGTGATGGAGGAGTTGACGGACCTGGGGGTGGCGGCCTTGCGCTAAGCGGCGCAGATGCCGTAGGCTGGCAGCAAGACGTTCAGTAGGTAGAATCGGTAATATTGCAGCGCATCATGGAAGCGTTTCCAGTCGCTGACGAGGAATTCTGCCGTGTATACTGGGGGATGCTGCCCGACAATGTCGCCATCCTTTGTTTCGATGTAGCCGAGAGCCTTATACTTCCAAGACTTTCCGGCATCTGTTGAGTATTCAAGTTCTTGAAATTCAACGTGTGGTACTTTGTTTTCTTTTAGGAGTGATAGCCATGTCGCATGTCTTTCTTCTGCCACGTCGCTGTCGATAGTCATGAATTGCTTTGCAAGGTAATCTCTTACGGTGTCGAACGGCACGATGGGGGTGGCTGGATTGGTGTTGAATGTGCATAGGAATCCATGCATATTCTTTGATGCATCGATAAATATTTCGCAGTTGTCGCGTTCTATGATGTCCCCCTTGTAGTTCAAGTACTTCCAGTGAAGGAATGGAGCGTCTGGGTAATGGATTGCTTCACCGTGTCCGATGTGCGGGGCCATGGTTGATTTGATTTTGTTGTATAGTTCTTTATAGTCTGGAATATTGACGTCATCTATGTTTTTAGCGCAGTTGATCTTGTCGGAGATTCCAGCGAACCCTTGGTGAGCCCATGTGTCGGCATAGGCGTGGAGGCAGATTCCCAGGAGATGAAGCCCGCCATACGGCTTGTCCTTTACACGCAGGCATTCCGCAAGAACATCCCTTGCGATAGGGCTGTCAGGCCTGCAGATTAGTTGTTCATTGAATGGAAGGTTGTGTGTATCTTTACGCGAGTATCCTCCGTTCCCTGGCAGGAAATGGAAGGGAACCCATGTTTTGGCGTCTGCTTCATTGCTTAGGTTGCGCGCATCAAGAACTTTATGCGCTGATGCAGTCCTGTAGTACATCTGGCCACCAGCGAAATTGACATGGCCCACTACTGTCGCGTCGTCAACATACTGGGCTGCATAGGCAATGATGTCGGCATCCTGATGACTGAACCCGGCCCAGCGAGACAGGATGTAGGTGACGGCATGGTGGAAGTCGATCTGCATGACGCTGTCCTCCTTTGATTTGTCCGTATGTAAGATTTTTGTTGGGAAAATTGAATCGACAAAATGGTTCGTGTGGGTATTTAGGTATAATGTATTCGAATTGTGTTGATTCTGCCGTGCGGGCGTCCAGTCCAGGCTTGCTGGGACATCGCCTCCCTCTTTACATTGCCCGTCCCTGGAGCTAATCGGTCGCTTTTGGTCAAGCGAATCCGTGGAGGCCTCCATGCCCAGAAAGTTCCTCGAAATCCACGACATGACCCGCGCCGAGGCGCACGCCGCAGTGTCCCGGGCCATCTGGATGAAACAGGCCAAGTACCGTTCCGATCTGCTGGAAGGGCGCACCGTGGCGCTCATCTTCGAGAAGGCGTCCACGCGCACCCGCGTCTCGTTCGAGATGGCGGTGCGCCAGCTGGGCGGCTCCACCATCTACATGACGCAGCACGATTCCCAGCTGGGCCGCTCCGAGCCCGTGGAGGACACCATCCGCGTGCTCTCGCGCTACGTGGACGGGCTGGTGATGCGCACGTTCGAGCACTCCAAGCTCACGCGCATGTGGGCCAAGTCCTCCATACCCATCGTCAACGCGCTCTCGGACGACTTCCACCCCTGCCAGGTGCTGGGAGACGTGATGACCATGACCGAGCGCGGCGCCGATCTTGAGAAGACCAAGGTGGCCTGGGTGGGCGACGGCAACAACATGGCCAACTCCTGGATCAACGCGGCGGCCGTGTTCGGCTTCGAGCTGGCCCTGGCCTGCCCCGAAGGCTACGACCCCATGAAGGACGTGCTGGACGCGGCCCTGGCCCAGGGCGCGCGGGTCACGCTCGTGCGCGACGCGGCCGAGGCCGTGCAGGGCGCGCACTTCGTCAATACCGACGTGTGGGCCTCCATGGGCCAGGAGTCCGAGGCGGCCGCGCGCATGAAGGTCTTCGAGTCCTACCGCGTGGACGCGGCGGCCATGGCGCTGGCCGCTCCCGGCGCGAAGTTCATGCACTGCCTGCCCGCGCACCAGGGCGAGGAAGTCACGGCGGAGGTCTTCGAGTCCCCGGCGTCCATCGTCTGGGACCAGGCCGAGAACCGTCTGCACATCCAGAAGGCCATCCTGGAGTGGGTCTATTCCGGGCAGGAATCCAACGTTCCCTACACTCTCGCGGAGATCTAAATGAGCAGCATCAAGAAGGTGGTCCTGGCCTATTCCGGCGGCCTGGACACGTCGGTCATCCTCAAGTGGATCAAGAAGACCTACCAGTGCGAGGTCATCACCATGACCGCCGACCTGGGCCAGGAAGAAGAGCTGGACGGCCTGGAGGAAAAGGCCCTGCGCACCGGGGCCACCAAGGCCTACATCGACGACCTGCGCGAGGAGTTCGCCAGGGATTTCGTGTTCCCCATCCTGCGCGCGGGCGCCGTCTACGAGGGCCGCTACCTGCTGGGCACCTCCATCGCGCGGCCGCTCATCGCCAAGCGCATGGTGGAGATCGCCCTGGCCGAGGGCGCGCAGGCCGTGTCCCACGGGGCCACCGGCAAGGGCAACGACCAGGTGCGCTTCGAGCTGACCGCCATGGCCCTGGCCCCCCAGCTCAAGACCATCGCCCCCTGGCGCGAGTGGGACTTCAAGGGCCGCGCCGACCTCATGGCCTTTGCCCAGGAGAACGGCATCCCCGTGCCCGTCACCAAGGAGAAGCCCTACAGCTGCGACCGCAACCTCATGCACCTCTCCTTCGAGGGCGGCGAGCTGGAAGACCCCTGGAACGAGCCCGGTCCCCACAGCTACCTGCTCTGCGCCCGGCCCGAGGACGCCCCCAACGAGCCCGAGTACATCGAGCTGGAGTTCGACAAGGGCAACCCCGTGGCCCTCAACGGCATCAACAGGACCCCGGCCTCCCTCATCCGCGAGCTCAACCGGATCGGCGGCAAGCACGGCGTGGGACGCCTGGACATGGTGGAGAACCGCTTCGTGGGCATGAAGTCCCACGGCGTCTACGAGACCCCGGGCTGCACCATCATCCACACCGCCCACCGCGACCTGGAAGGCATCACCATGGACCGCGAGGTGATGCACATCCGCGACTCGCTCATCCCGCGCTACGCCGAGATGGTCTACTACGGCTTCTGGTACGCCCCCGAGCGCGAGGCCGTGCAGGCCCTCATCGACAAGAGCCAGGAACGCGTGTCCGGCGTGGTGCGCCTGAAGCTCTACAAGGGCCAGGCCACCCCCGTGGGCCGCAAGTCTCCCAACAGCCTCTACAACATGGAGCTGGTGACCTTCGAGGAGGATTCGGTCTACGACCAGTCCGACGCCACGGGCTTCATCAGGCTGCAGGGGCTGAGGCTGAGGGGCTACAAGAAGATGTAATTGGCGGGGGGG